>CAJFUU010000362.1 GCA_904420265.1 uncultured Clostridia bacterium | reverse complement strand
CGGGCGATGCGCCCGAAAAAAGCATTGAGAAAGGAAATGAGCAAATGGAAAAGGTACTGCACGTGGAAGGCATGATGTGCGCGCATTGCAAGGCGCACGTGGAAAAGGCCCTGCTGGGCGTTCCCGGCGTCGCCGCCGCCGAGGCCGACGTGGAAAACAAGCGCGCCGTGGTCAAGTACAATGGCGAAGTGTCCGACGAGGCCCTCGTGAATGCCGTCAAAGAAGCAGGCTATGAGGCGAAGATGGCCTGAGAGGGCTGCTATCCCCTGCATCTTACAAGACAGAGGAATTAGAACACAGACCGCAGGACGCCATATCCTGCGGTCTGTTGCACGGATGTTCTCCTATATTCACAGGCCCAGGTATTCGCAGATGGAACTGGCGATCTTTATGGGCGCTGCGCCGGCCTGCGTCTGAAAGATTTCGCCCGCGCCGTTCTGCCAAAGGACGATGCCGTCTATGTTAGCCTCCTCCAGCACATACCAGTCGCGCGGCAGCGCCGGGAAGATGTTTCGCTGCGCCAGCGTTACGTCCACCACGTTCAGGCGTTCGAAGGCGCAGACGCCGGTCAGTTCGTGGCCTGCCGCAGAGACGACGCCAAACGCGCGCACGTATTGGCGGTAATCATCTGCAAAGCGCAGCGACAGGGCGTGTTCCGCATGGGCAACCTGTTCCTCGGAAGCCCCCGCAAGCGCATGGAAATCTGGAAGCATGGAAAGCTTGCTTATGATGTCCGCCATGATCAAATACCGCCTTCCAAAAGAGTCGCGAACTGCTTCCAATAAGTTTGCCTCTGACGATTCCACAGAGCCTCATTCGCAGCATTGTGGACCTCCGAAGCAGAGCCAAACTCATGCCAGATCGCATTGTTTCCGCCTTGCATGTGCTCAGCCTTCGTCAGGATAGCAAGCGTGGAATCTGTCTTTTGCCCGATGTGATGCAGCTCATAAGGCAGACCGTTGTCGGGATCAATGGCGGCAAGCCCTTCCTTCATGCGCTGCAGATTCGTGCGGCCGAAGTCGTCCACGTAATCCAGGTCGATCGCGCGCACTAGAGAAGTTCTTCCGTTGACCGTGACCGGATACAGTCCTGCTTTTTTGCAGATCTCATACTGCTCCATGGATTTGAACTGCTTGATGACATCCAGCGGATATTTCGATTCTCGCTGGATGGTCGCGGCCTGATTCATGGTCAGTCCGCTGGTGGTCGCGCCCTTGAGGGCCATTGCTTCGCTTGCGCCGCCGCTGATGACGCCCGTAATCGCGCCCCATTTATAGCCTTCGCTACCTGCCAGAGCCGCGGCCTTGAGCGCTTGTTCCATGTCGCCGGTTTGCACACCGGTGACAATGCCAGCAGAGATGCCTCCCATAGCGCCGCCGGACAGGGCCATGACGGTTCCAGTCTTGGCAGACGCGGCGAAGATCATGCTGACGGCGGGAGCGCCCAGGCCTCCGGTGACGAGGGAGACCGTAACGCATACCAGGATGACCCCGGTGCCGATGGCGACGTTTTTCAGGGCGCGGTCATAGGTATCATCGTATTCCTCAAACTCGGTGACGATGGTGGATCCGTCGTCGCCGAGCGTGAACACATACTTTTTCCCCTGAAACTGTTCAGAAAGTTCCTGTAACGTATATCCAAAATAGATATTTGCTTGGGAGTTGTATGCCAGTTCATCGATGTATTCCTGAGAGATGTAAATGGCGCTGACGTTTTCGACAAAGTATTCGTCGCTGTCCAAGGTGGTGACAAGATTCTCATAAATCGTGTCTTCCGTATAACGCAGCAGATTCGGATCGTTCATTCCGGAGAAGCCGGCTTCGGGAACGCTGCCCGCGGGAAACTGCGCCTCTTCGGCAAAAGACGCCTGCATGCTGCATACAAGCAGAGCCATGGCCATCCACAGGGCAAGAATTTTCTTCATGTGCCGCAACCCCCCTCAATCGTTAACCATGCCAATGATCGTGCCGTCTTCTGCAATCTGGGCCCCTTTGGCGAGCTGTTCGCGAACCTCTTCGACAGACAGGCCTGTGACCATATGCGCCATAAGTATCTTATTTGTGCCCACATATATCCGTTTTTCGGTTTGCTGGCCGGTATAACGATTGCTGACCGTGATGGTGTAGATGCCCTCGTCGGTGTATTGCTCGCCGTCTCTGGCAGGGCGGTTGAAGCGCACGTCCTCGGTCAGACCCGTGGCGCCTTCGGCAAGCGTTTCGCGCTTAACGTTGATGTCCAGGTAGCGGGAAAGCGCCAGGTCGAGATAGAAGCCGTTTTCCGTAACGGCGGTGTTGGTCAGTTCTGCGCCGGTCACTACGTCGAAGGGATAGACCATGCAGTTGCCGTTACGCACGGAGAAGTTGAAGGCAATGCGGTAATTGCTGTACTGATCGAGCATCTGAATGGATTGATCCTTGATCTCGTAATCCAGCGCGATCTCATAATCCCCCTCTTCAAAGAGTTGAACTGTGGTATCTGCGCCGCTGGCGATGACGCTGGACAGATAATCGGTATACAGCTGGGGCTCGCCAACGGCGTTCTGATAGTCCGTATGCCGCGTAATCATTGCGCCGCGGCCAAAGTTGGTTCTGTTGATGCCAAACGCCTCGTCAAATCCATTTGTGTCCTCGCAGACCGATAGCGCGTCGTTGCCATTCAGGCAGTCGATATCCTGTTCCAGTTCAAACCAGAGTTGAATCTGATCGCCGAGCGTTTTGATGAATATGGGCTCTCCATTTTCATTCTCATAAACGCTGGTATACCCGCACACAAAAAAACGGCCGAGCGTCCAACCGAAATGAGGATCCCCGCTGTCAATTGCATGGGCTTCGGAATAGCCGTTGTCTTTACCGGCGTTGACCGCTTCGCCCAGGTAATAGCGCGGCTCATTCGGATCTGGCGCCGCTACGCCTGCCGCGGTCATGCTTGCCAAGGCGGTTTCCGCCGCCGCCTGATCGGTAATGCCGCTGTTTAACAGCATGTCCAGCGCAGCCTGCGCCACATCGCCTTCCACGTCTGCGCTCTGCGCATAGGCAAGGGCAGCGAGCGTTAGCTTTGCCTGCGTCACTTTTGCGATCCCGTTGGCTTGCGCATAATCCATGGACCGAAGCCATAGATCATTCGCACTGGTTTCTTCAATCAGCATCTCTGCTGCCATTTCGTCATAGATGCCTTTGAGTTTTTCCAGCGCGTCATTGCCGGTGATGCTCATCCAGACGGAAAACTCGGCGTTTTTTTCGCCCAGAAAGGCTCCCACGTCATTCCATGCGTCGGCAGCAAAGCCGCTTACGTCGTCCCATGCCTGACCAATCGTTTCTCCGACATTCTCCCATGCGTCGCTCGCTGCATCGCTGACGGAATTCCATGTATCTCCGAGGAATTTGCCCGCGGAATCGAAAATGTTGCTTTCCTCTGCAAGGACGGGCAAAGTGCTGATCAGCAGCAGCGCTGCCAGCAGCAAGCATAAACGTTGTTTCATATGGTCAACCTCCCTGAAAGTGTGTACTTGGCAGGCGTTGCAATCCTTGCAAACGATGAAGAATACGTTAGGATATTCCAAAAACATTATACTCCTTTTGCCTGTACGTTGCAATGCTGTTATAGAATTATTCAGCGGGATCATCCGGATTTTGAAACGTCAAAAGGCTGGTTCCTGTGATTTGGGGATATAAAGATTGACCCGCACCCTGCTCTCCACCACTTGGGGTGAGGGATATTTTTCCGCGTGACCCGGCCCTCACCGCCGGGCAAACTGTCTTCGAGGTGATTTTGCATGGAAAAAGCCAACCTGACCGTGCTTTTGGAAACGGACCCACAGGCGCTGGACTACTATTTGGCCCTGCCTTCGGATATACGCGGCAAGATCAGCCGCGACCCCGAGGGCATCGGCACCTTCGCCGACCTGCGCGAGCGCGCCGGCCAGGCGGCGCGAGGCCTCTAAGGCCAGGGACGGCGGGCAACGCGAGACGCGCCCGCCGTCCACAAATGTAATCCTTTGATTAAATCGCCACAAACGCGCCGCGCTTTTGCCGGAAACAGTTGACTTTTTTCCGTGAAGGCGCTATAATATCCATAACCTTAAATATGCGGCACATACACGAAGGAGGGTTGCACGATGAAGCAGTTTGCCATGCGAATGTCCATGCGCGCAGGCTGCCTTCGCGTGTGATTTGTGTTGCCGGATATTCGCTGAGGAATCGTGGATTTCTGCCGCTTCGCAATCATGCGGAGCGGCTTTTGTATTGCAACCGGGAAAGGATGGCTTGGAAGTGGCACAACCGCTGATTGAATTG
>CAJFUU010000361.1 GCA_904420265.1 uncultured Clostridia bacterium | reverse complement strand
CATTTCCTTGACCTTCTTGTCCTTCTTGCGCTGCGGACGGATCATGAAGAAATAGAAGAACGCCACCATCACCACCAGAATGATGATCATGCTGATGCCGCTGCCGGCAGCCGCCGCGTCGGTTCCCGTCGCAGCCGTCTCCGCGAAGGCCGTGAGAAGATTGTTCCAATTCAACATGTGAAAACCCCTTTGCAATTCTGATAATATAAATGCCTGAAAGACATTATATCCCAATTCGGCGGCAAATACAACTTTTTCTCTTCAATTTAATGTGTCGGGATTGTAAAAAAATTCCCGATATTTCGACGCTTTGCCCGCAAACGCCGTTACCAGTTGTCGCGGCCGTGGCGGGCATAAAAAGCCTCGGCCCAGTCCCGCAGGGCATCCTGCTCAATGGCGGCGCGCATTTCCTCCATCATGCGGGTAAGAAAGCGCAGGTTGTGGATGGAGGCCAGCCGCAAGCCAAGGATTTCCCCGGCCTTGAACAGATGGCGGATATAGGCGCGGGAAAAATTCTGGCAGGCATAGCAATCGCAATCCCTGTCGATGGGCTCAAAGTCCTCGGCGTAGCGGGCGTTTTTGACCACAAGGCGGCCGTCGTGGGTAAAGACGGTGCCATTGCGGGCCACGCGGGTGGCCAGCACGCAGTCGAACATGTCCACGCCGCGCAAAACCCCCTCGATGAGGCAGTCCGGCGAACCTACGCCCATCAGATAGCGCGGCTTGTCCTGCGGCAGCACGGGATGGATGGCCTCGAGCATCTCATACATAACTTCCTTGGGTTCGCCCACGCTCAAGCCGCCGATGCCCAGCCCCGGCAGGTCCAGCTTTGCCATTTCCCGGGCGCATTCCACGCGCAAATCGCGATAAAACGCCCCCTGCACAATGCCGAACAGGGCCTGGTCCGCGCGCGTTTTGGCCGCCATGCACCGCTCCAGCCAGCGCAGCGTGCGCTTCATGGCGTCGCGGGCGCGCGGGTAATCGCAGGGATAGGGCGAGCATTCGTCAAACTGCATGATAATATCCGCCCCCAGCTTTTCCTGGATGGCGATGGAGGTTTCCGGAGCAAAGAAGTGGCGGCTGCCATCCAAATGAGAGCGGAATTCCACGCCTTCCTCGCGCAGTTTGCGCAAATCGGCCAGCGAAAACACCTGGAACCCGCCGCTGTCGGTGAGGATGGGCTTATCCCAATGCATGAAGTCGTGCAGCCCTCCGGCGCGGGCGACCAGATCCTCGCCAGGGCGCAGATGCAGATGATACGTATTGGAAAGGATGATCTGCGCGCCAATGCTTTTCAATTCGTCCGGAGACATGGTTTTCACCGTGGCCTGCGTGCCTACAGGCATGAACACCGGCGTTTCGATTACGCCGTGCGGCGTATGCAGACGCCCACGGCGCGCTCCGGTCTGCGCGCAGACGTGCAAAAGTTCAAACGAAAAAGGCTTTTCCAAGGGCGTTTCCTCCCTGCGTTTATCCATATGCGTTCTTGCCGCCGCGCTCCGTCCCGGCAAATGCGGGGGATTTGCGAGCGCTTTCTTGCTGGCGGGCACTTTGTCATCTCCGCCCGGCGGGTGCCGGGGATTTTATGGCCGTCAACGGCGAAAAACTTCCCGCCTTGGCCAAGCAAAAGGCGCTTGCCCTTTGCGCCGCAAACGCGTTCGCAAAGCAGCGGACCGGCGCGTCCCGGACGCGCAGGCAACGCCAAATCCCTGCCGCAGGCGGCTTGCGGGCACAATCCTGACCACTGGCTGATCCTGCGATTTGACGAAGCCCTAAAAGGTACGATACCGGCGGCGCGCACGCGCTCTGCATAACTGGCGCACACGCCCACTCCCCCAGGCATTGCAAAAGCAGCAGTTTAGCCGTTGCGTTGGCTTTTGTCCATGCTTCCCCCTCTCCCAACGGGAAAGGGGGCTACCACAGGCGGCTTGTGGGCACAATCCTGACCACTGGCTGAGCCTGCGGTTCGGTGAAGCCCCGAAAGGTACGATACCGGCGACGCGCACGCTCTCTGCATAACTGGCGCGCACACCCACTCTCCCGAGCGCTGCAAAAGCCGCCGCTTAGCCCTTGCGTTGGCTTTCGTCCATGTGTCTCCCTCTCCGAACGGGAAAAGGGGCTGCCACAGGCGGCTGGCGGGGCAATCTTGGCCGCCGGATGATCCTGCGGTTCGACGAAGCCCCGAAAGGCACGATGCCGGCGGCGCGCACGCGCTCTGCATAACTGGCACGCACGCCCGCTCCCCCCGGCGCTGCAAAAGCCGCCGCTTAGCCCTTGCGTTGGCTTTTGTCCATGCGTCTCTCCGAACGGGAAAGGGGGCTGGCACAAACAGCTTGCGGGCGCAATCCTGACCACCAGCTGAGCCGACGGTTCGACGAAGCCCTAAAAGGCACGATACCGGCAACGCGCACGCGCTCTGCATAACTGGCGCGCACGCCCGCTCCCCCAGGCGCTGCAAAAGCAGCCGCTTAGCCGTTGCGTTGGCTTTTGTCCATGCGTCTCTCCGAACGGGAAAGGGGTTGACGGTTTTACGCATAGCGATAAGTTCCCCGGCGCTCCGCCCCAAGCGGGGCTTCGTTGCACAAAAAAACGGCGACCAGACGCGCTGGTCGCCGAAAGCAGGTTGCGTCAGGCCCTGCGGCGGCGCACAAACCCCGCCGTCAGCAACGCCGCCCCGGCCACGGCCAGGCCCGCAAAGGCCACGCCCACCGGCAGGGAGTTGTCGCCAGCCTTGGGCACCGTATCGTCGATCACACGCGCGGCGATGTCCATGCTCAAGAGCATGCTGCCGTCTTCGTCAAAGGCATCGAGGCGGTACACGCCCGCGTCTTCCACCGAGGCGTTGACGATATTGTACACCCTCTGATTCGCCCCCGCAATGGGCGCGTCGTTGAAATACCATTGATAAGAGGCGGGCGATACGCCGTCAATGTTGACCTCCATTGACAGATCCTCGCCGACGTTCACCACCGCGTCCTGCGTCATGCGCGATACGCGCATCACAACCGTCGTGGAGATGACCCCCTCCGCGAAGGCGCAGCCGGACAACAGCAACAGCAGCAGCGCCAGAGCCACGCAAATCGTCCTCTTCTTCACGAACGTCTACCCCTTCCGCAAACACCTGTGGCATTCGCATTCTACTTTATATTCTATATCAGAATACGTCGAATTTCAACTATTTTGCATCATTATGCACAATTTCGCAAATAAGTCGAAATTTTTTCATAATTAATGCAATGCTTTCGAAATTTATATACTTCGAAATGTAATATTTATGCGGCAGCACGGCCATCTCTTTACAGCGCCCGACGGGAAATGCTATAATTTGAAGAAGAATGACTTTGGAGGTGCCCATGGGCGGAATACTGCTTCTGCTTGGCTTTGAGGCGTGCGGCTGCGTGCTGGCCGACGCGCTGTTTAAGCGCCGCGCCGGCGTGGTGCGGCTGTGGCTGGGGTTGACGGCGGGCCTTTTGATGATGATGTGGCTGCCATCGCTGTTTGCCTACGCGCTGCGCTTCACGGCGGCGGCGCAATATGCGGCGCTGGGCACGGCGGCGCTGTTGGCGGCGCTGGCGCGCTTTTTTCTCACGGAAAAACCCGATCCTCTGGCGCTGGAAGGCGAAAAAAAGCCCTTCTGCGGCGATATGCCCGCCTGGCTGCCCATCGCGCTGGTGGTTCCCCTTTTGATTTTATCCATCTACCTGCAATACACGCATACGCTGCGCGAGGTGGACGGCGCCCTGCATGTCGGCCAGTCCACCTACGGTGATCTGTGCCTGCATCTGGGCATTGCCACGGGGTTGCAGGGCAGCGCTTACCCGCCGGAATACACGTTGATACAGGACGTTTTGCTGGGGTACCCCTTCCTGATGGACGCGCTCTCCGCCTCCATGATCGCCCTGGGCACGGATCTGGCGGCCTCATTTGTGATTCCCGGCAGCCTGATGATGGGGCTGGTATATCTTGGGTTTGTGTTTTTCGCGTGGGAACTGACGCGTTCGCGCGCGGCGGTGGTGGTCGCCTATCTGCTTTTGTTCCTCAATGGCGGGCTGGGATTTTTCTATGTGCTCGACGGCGTTTGGCAGGATTCGACGCTCTTTCAAAACGTGTTCACCGGCTATTACGCCGCCCCCGCCAATATGGTGGAAAACAACATTCGCTGGGTGAACGTCATCTGCGATATGATGATTCCCCAGCGCACGCTGCTGGCGGGCTGGACGATGGTCGTTCCCGCCCTGTACCTGCTCGCGCTGGCCATGCGCGAGAGAAGCCGGCGGCTGTATATCGTCCTGGGCGTGCTGGCAGGCGCCATGCCCATGATCCACACGCATTCCTTCCTGGCGCTGGCGCTGATTTCGGCGGGCTGCCTTGTGTGGACGCTGTGGCACGCGCCGGAGCGCAAAAAGGCGCTGGTGGATTTCGCGTTTTACGCGGGCATTGCCGCGGCGCTGGCCCTGCCGCAGGTTCTGACCTGGTCGATTCCCCAGACGGTGGGCGGCAGTTCGCTTACCGGCTCGCTCTCCCTGCGGTTTAACTGGGTCAACTACGACACCTCCACCGGTCGCCTTATCGACGGCTACTTCTGGTTCTGGATCAAGAACATCGGCCCGGTATACCTGCTCATGGTTCCGGCGGCGCTGCTGAGCAAGGGCTGGAAGCGCGGCCTGGCGCTGGGGGCGCTGTTTGTGTATGTGGCGGCGGAATTTATACAATTCCAACCCAACCCTTACGACAACAACAAACTGTTTTACGTGGCCTTTTTGCTGATGTTGCCGCTGGTTGGCAGTTATCTGGTGGCGCTTTGGAACCGTCTGCGCGGCCTTCCCGGCCGGGCGCTGCTGGCGGCGGTATTTCTGGCGGTGTCGCTGACCTCGGGCGCGCTTTCGCTGGCGCGCGAGGCGGTGTCGGACTATCAACTTTTCTCCGCCGACGAGGTGGAGGCGGCCGCGTATATCCGCGACGAATTGCCCGCAGACGCGGTTTATCTCACCGGCGACCAGCACAACAACCTCGTTGCGGCCCTGGCTGGCCGGCAAATCGTCTGCGGCACGGGCAGTTACCTGTATTATCACGGCATTGACTATCAGCAGGCCGCCCTGGATGCCCGCCGCATGCTGGAGGCCCCGGCGGAAAACCTGGAATTGTTCGCGCAGTATGGCGTGGACTACGTGGTCATTGCCGACAGCGAGCGTTACAATTATGCGCTGGATGAAACCTATTTCGCGCAGAATTGCACGCTGGTTTATGAAGCGGGCTCCGTGCGCATTTACGCTGTCGATACGCAAAACGACGGAAATTTGCAGGAATGAACGGGAATTGTGCCGGGTTTACGCTTGCGTTTCCGCGCAAACAAGCATAAAATAGAAGAGAAGAAATACGCTTGCGGAGGCGATGATATATGAGCAATAACGAAATGACAAAGCGGGATCGTGACGCAGTGCTGGGCCATCTGTACGACATGCTGTTTCAGGCCTGGCCGCTGATGCGCCGCCGTCTGTTGCCTTCGCCCGCGCAGCAGGCAGGCTTTGGCATGCCTCTTTCCCATGTGCAGGTGCTGGCGATGCTGGACCATCGCGGCTCGTTGTCCATTTCGGAAATCTCAAACAGTTTCGGCATCGCCAAGCCGAATATAACGCCCCTGGTGGACCGGCTGATTGAGGAAGGACTGGTCATGCGCGAGCGCAACAACGCCGACCGGCGCGTGGTCAACGTAGTCATCTGCGAGGAAGGCCGCAAGCGGCTGGCGAAGATTTACCGCGAATTGTGCGACAATCTGTTCGACTGGACGCGCACGCTGGGTGAAAAAGACCTGCACGACTTCAACGAGGCGCTGGAAACCATCGTGCGCCTTTTGAGCGCGCAAACGCAGGCCTGAAACCGTTCGCGCCCTTTGTTCGTCTAAACCATAACGTAAGCCACTTTCTGGAGGGACACCTATGCGCAACAGAGCCGCCCTGTTTTTTCTCGCCGCGCTTTGCGTTTTGTGCGCGGCGGCGCTTGGCGGATGCACGGCTGCGGATGAGACGGTTTCATCCCAGCCCACGCCCGATTTGTCGGTGAACATTTCCGTCCCTTACGCCACCGCCGTTCCCACCGAGGCGCCGGCAGACCCGGATTCCCCCTTCGTGCTTGATTCCGAAGGCCGCGTGACCGTGCTTGACGACGGCTGGATTGACGACGGCTTCATCGCCGTGGACGAAAACAGCTCCGACAGCGCGGAAAATTATTACATGCAACTTCGTCTGGGCGATCAGGGCCAGGAGGTGCAGGCTCTGCAAAACCGCTTGCTGGAACTGGGCTATTATCGCGGCGGTGTCACCGGCGTGTTTGACACGCTTACCGAACAGGCCGTGCAACTGTTTGAGTTGAGCTACGGCACCATGCAGACCGGCATTGCCACCGCCACGCTGCAGGAACTGCTCTTTGCCGAAAGCGCGCCGCAGTACAGTTCCATGGCCTATGCCGCCGCCATTGGAGGCAATTATTCCCAGTTGCAACTTGGCGACGCGGGCAGCAGCGTGCTGGCCATGCAATACCGCCTGCAGGAACTGGGGTACCCCCTTTCCAACGCCAGCGGCCAATACGACCGCGAAACCGCCGCCGCCGTAAGCCTCTTTTTCGAGCGCTACGGCAACGATCCCAACGAGGTGGCCTCTGTGGAAATGCAGAGCGCGCTGTTTACCCAGGATGCGCTCACCTACGCCGGAACCACCATGGCCCCCACGGCCACGCCCGCCGCGCAGAATGAGCCGACGCTTTCCGAGGGCAGCAGCGGCAGCTATGTGCAGCAGGCCCAGGCGCGCCTGATTGAACTGGGTTACATGCAGGGCTCCGCCAGCGGCACGTTCGACGCCGCCACCACCGCGGGCGTCATGGCCTTCCAGCAGATGCTGGGCGTGACGCAGGACGGGGTGATTACGCAATCTTTGTACACACAGTTGCTTGACGGCAGCGCCCCGGCCTACAACAGCGCCGTGGCCGAGGCCATTCGCGCCGGCGGCTATACGCTGCTTGAGGAGGGCGCTTCCGGAGACGCGGTCACGCGCCTGCAAAGCCGCCTGGTGGAACTGGGCTATGCCAACGGCACGCCCAACGGCAGTTATGCCAACGCTACTGTCTCCGCGGTGATGCTGTTCCAGCGCGCCTGCGGCCTGGAGGAAACCGGCGTGGCCACGGCCAGCCTGCAGGCGCTGCTCTACGCGGCCGACGCGCCCACCTATTCGCCCGCGGCCACGCAGGCCGCCTATGGCGACCGTTACTACCCGTACGACATCGTCATCAACGAAATTGCCGAAGGCTCGTCGGGCGAATTGGTTTCCTATTTGCAGACGCGCCTGCGCGAACTCGGCTATCTGGACGGTTCGGTGGACGGCCAGTACGGCCCGGCGACCAGCGCCGCGGTGCGCGCCGTACAGGCGAATATGGGCTTGCCGGAAACCGGCGTCGCCAGCGTCACTTTCCAGGAAAACCTCTATTCCAACGCCGTACCCAGCCCCAGCACAGTGATGTATGGCGAAACGCAGAACTTCGAACTCATGCGCCTTGGAGACAGCGGCGAAATGGTGGAAAATTTGCAGCGCCAGCTTTGGGAACTGGGCTACCTGGACCGCGAGCAGTTGACGGACGACGAGGTCGGCGTCTACAATGACCTTACGCAGGCCGCCGTCGCCGACGCGCAACTTGCCATGGGTTACGTCAACGCCAACGGCGAGGCCTCGATTGAATTCCAGTCTTTCATCTTCTCGCAATACTGTTCGCTGATTCGAAAATAGCGCGCCGATAGACGCGAATTCGACAAAGTATGGAAGATTCGCGCCAGTGGTTTGACGCAGGGCGAACGGGCGTGTATAATGAAGCTGTATCCGTGCCCCCGCACGAAGCGAAAGGAGCGCCTGACATGAGCCGCGAAGGTAGAAGTTCCCGCAACCGCGTGTCTGTATTGAGTTGGATGTGGACGATTGTGCTCGCCTGCATTCCCGGTGTGAATATCATCGCCATGTTTCTTCTGGCTTTTTTGGCCAAGCGGCAGCCCAAGCGCACCTTTGCCATTGCCTCGCTGTGGTTGATGCTGATTGTGGCGGTGCTCATTTTTGCCGCCTTCCTGTTCTTCCCGGCCGAGATGCTTTCCTTCGGAGAGTGGTTGCGCGACTTTGTGCCCCTGCAGGGTACGGGAACGCCGCTGGAACTCTGACGGACGCTGCCGCGGGCCGTTGAACCCAGCCAACGCCAACGGGCAAATCGGAGCGGCGTTCTTTGCGCCGCGGCGCTTTCTGCCGGCAAGCGCGTTACAAAATGCGCCCGAAAACGGCTCCGCCGGTTGCATGCGGCCGCATATTTGTCCGCGAGTGTCTTTCGGCAAGCGCGCGTTTCGCCGGTTGCGGCCGCCGCTTTTTCCAAATCAAAGCGCCCCATATATGGGGCGCTTTTAGAATGCTGATAAAGCCCGCAAAGGCAAAACCATCCTCACAAGCCTGAAGGAAGCGGGAGCATGCCGCTCCGCATCCGGTGCGCGCCGTGCAGCCGGGTTTTGTCCACGCTCTGCCCCTGCCTTCGCACGGCTCTGCTGCGGCTTCGCCGCCTTATGTATCCTTGCGCGGTTGCAGCGCCCAGATGGCCTCTTCAATCCGCTCGGTGGCCGCGTCGATGGTGGGACGGTCAAAGCGGCGACCCAGGTCGTCAAAAGCCACGGGCGCGCCAAAAATTACCCGCGTGCGGCGAAAGAGCCGGTAAGGGCCGTCGATATAGGCCGGAACCACCTGCGCGCCGGCGCGCAGGGCGATCATGGCCACGCCCGGCTCCATGCGCGTGTGTTGATTGTCGCGGCTGCGCGTGCCCTGGGGGAAGATGCCCAGCACATGCCCTTCGTTCAGAATTTTGATGGATTCGCGCACCGCGCCCAGGTCGCTTTCCCCCCGGCGGATGGGAAAAGCGCCGATGGCGGAAATGAAACCGCCTACGATGCGGTTTTTGAACAGCTCCGCCTTGGCCATAAAACGCAGGCGGCGGCGCACGCAGGTGGCCAGCACGAACGGGTCGCGCGCATGCACATGGTTGGAGCAGAGTATATACCCGCCCGGGGCGCTCACGTTTTCCTCCCCCGATGGGCGCACGCCCCACACCAGGCGGTAATAGGCCCGCACAAAGGGGCGCAGAAAGTCATAAAACCGCGCGTTCATCCTGTTTTTTCGCCTCCAACGCCTCGCGGGCAAGCGTCTCAACGCGGTTGACAACCGCATCCAGCGCCATTACCGAACAATCCACCACCACGGCGTCTGAGGCCTTGCGCAGGGGCGAGGCGGCGCGGCGCGTGTCAGTTTCGTCGCGGCGGATCAATTCCGCCAGCACCTTTTGAAACGGTTCGTTCATGCCCTTCTGGGCAAGTTCCAAATGCCGCCGCCGGGCGCGTACTTCCGCCGGGGCGGTGAGATAAATTTTCAGCGTGGCGTTGGGCAATACTTTGGTGCCGATGTCGCGCCCGTCCATGACCACGCTGTGGCCGCGGGCGACCTCCCTTTGCAATTCCACCATGCGTTCGCGCACCTCGGGCACGGCGGAAACCGCCGAGGCGGCCAGCGAAATTTCCGCCGCACGAATGGCCTCGGTCACGTCTTCGTCGCCCAGGTATACGTGCTGCCGCCCCTCGGCGTCATAATCGACGCGTATGTCCGCGCGCGCGCAGTTTTCAGCGATGGCCCGCGCATCGTCCAGCGGCACGCCATGGCGCGCCATATACAGCCCCATGGCGCGATACGTTGCCCCCGTATCCAGGTACATCGCGCCCAGCCTCTTGGCAACCGCCCGGGCCACGGTGGATTTGCCCGCGCCTGAAGGGCCGTCGATGGCGATGGAAAAGAGCGCGCCCATCTCAGCGCACCTGCCCGGCCAGCTCCACGATGGCGTGCGCCATGATGCGGATGCTGAGCATCATATTCTCCAGCGAAAACCACTCGTCCGGCATATGGCAGGTATCCACATCGCCGGGGAAGCAGGGGCCGAAGGCCACCGTGTTGGGCATGCAACGCGAATAGGTTCCGCCGCCGATGGCGAAGGCATAGCCCTCGTGCCCGGTGACTTCGCTATAGGCCTTGAGCAGCCCCTTGACCACCTTGTGGTTGGCGGGCACATGATGCGGCGCATGGCCGGAAAGGCGGGTGACGGCAATCTGCGCCGGAGAGACTTTCATGCAAATCTGGCCGCAGATTTTCTCTTCGGAAGCGCACAGCGGATAGCGGATGTCCAATTGCGCGCTCAGGTGCGCGCCGTCATAGCGCAAAATACCGAGGTTGCAGGTGAGCGGGCCGCTCAAATCGTCCGTCACGGCGATGCCCAGCAGCTTGCCCTGGCCGGAAATGCCCAGGCAGGACGCCAGCGTTTTGATGGCCTCGCGGCTGCCGCCGCCCGCGCCCAATTCCGAAAGGGCGATGAGCAGCATGCCCGCGGCGTTCTTGCCCAGATGCGGCGTGGACGCATGGGCGGATTTGCCGGTGGCGGTAATCTCCGCGCGGCCTTCGCCCAAATCGCGCAGGGAAAGTTCAAACCCCCGCGCGGCGGCGACCAGTTCCAGGCGCTGGCGCAGGGCGTCCACGTTCTCGCAGCCCACCACGGCGCGGGCCGCGCCCGGCACCACGTTGGGCCGTTCGCCGGCGTAAAGCTCGTACACGGGGATTTCCGCGCCTTCCTCGCCGGAAGTGTTCCTGGAAAGCAGTATGCTCAGCCCGCCCTTTTCAATGTTGATGACCGGATATTCCGCGTCCGGGGAAAAACCGTAATCGGGCGCGGCGGTATGTTCGTTGTAATAGAGCATATCACGCATGCCGGTTTCCTCGTCGCAGCCGAGGATCAGGCGCACCTTGTCCTTGAGTTCCACGCCCGCGTCCCGCACGCAGCGCATGGCGTACAGGGCCGCCAGCGCCGGGCCCTTGTCGTCGAGCACGCCGCGGCCGATGAGGTTGCCGTCTTTCTGGGCGAGGGCGAACGGCTCCACCGTCCATCCGTCGCCGGCAGGCACCACGTCCAGGTGGCAGAGCATACCCATCGTCTTTTCGCCTTCGCCCATGGTGATGTCGCCGGCATAGCCGTCGAACATGCGGGTGTCAAAGCCAAAGCGGCGCGCGTCTTCCAACGCCAGGTCGAGCATACGGCGGTTTTCGCGCCCGAAGGGGGCGCCCTCCTCCGCCTCGCCCCGCACGGAGGGGATGGCCAGCCAGCGGCCCAGGTCGCTCAAAAACTCCTCGCGGCGCTCTTCAATAAGCGCGTCCAGCTTTTCGTAGTTCATGTCCGCTTCCTCCTCTATATTCCCGTTCCATTATAAGGCATACGCGGCGGCTGTCAATCGCCGGCATGCAAAAAATTCCACACATTCTCCGCCGCCGGGCGCGACATGCCCGGCACGGCGGCAATTTCTTCGAGGCTGGCGGCGCGCAGGGCCTCCACGCTCTTGAAATGCGTGAGCAAGGCGCGGCGGCGTTTGTCGCCGATGCCGGGCACCGTGTTCAGGGCGCTCGCCACCGAATGGCGGCCGCGCAATTGGCGGTGATGGGTAATGGCAAAGCGGTGCGCCTCGTCGCGCAGGCGCTGGATCATATGCAGCGCCGGGCTGGCGCGATCCAGCAAGAGGCTTTCCTCGCGGTCTGGCAACACAATTTCTTCAATGCGCTTGGCCAGGCCGAACATGGGGATGGACAGGCCCAAGGCGTGCATGGCGTCCTGCGCCGCGGAAAGCTGGCCGCGGCCGCCGTCGATGAGGATGAGATCAGGCATTTCGCCAAACTTGCCCTCCGGTTCGCGCAGGCCGTGGGAGAGGCGGCGGGTGATGACCTCGTGCATGGAAGCGAAGTCGTTCGCCCCCACGACGGTTTTGATGCGAAAGTGACGGTACTCTTTGCGCGCCGAAGCGCCGTCGATCATCACCACCATCGAGGCCACGGACAGCGCGCCCTGCGTGTTGGAAATATCGTAGCCCTCAATGCGGCGCGGATACGTTTCAAGGCCCAGCACGCGCTGAAGTTCCTTGGCCGCCCCCACGGTGCGTTCGCGGCTTCTGGAAAGCTTTTTGCGCCGTTTTTCCGCCTCGTCGCGGGCGTTTTTAAGCGCCATTGCCACCAGTTTGCGCTTTTCGCCGCGCATGGGGGTGAGAATATAGGTTCTCCGCCCGTGCAATTCGCTCAGGAGCTGTTCCAGCACGTCGCGTTCGGGCGGCTCGGCCGAAAGGATCAGCTCCTGCGGCGGCATGTTTTCCGCGTCGTAATACTGGAGAACAAACTGCAAAATCGCCTCGCCGGGCGTTTCGGAACCGCCGCCTTCAAGCACATAGTGTTCCGAGCCGATCAGGCGGCCGGAGCGGATGAAGAGCATCTGGATGATGGCGTCGGCCTCCTCGGGCACCACGGCGATGACGTCCTGGTCGCTGTCATGCGTGGAAATGGCCTTCTGGCGCTGCATCACGTCTTCCACGGCGCGAATGCGGTCGCGGTAGACGGCGGCGCGCTCGTAGTTGAGCGTTTTCGCCGCCTCGGCCATGCGCTCCTTCAGTTCCGACAGCACCGGGCCGTCCTTGCCGGAGAGGAACTCCATGGCCTTCTCCAGCACGGCGTGATATTCCTCGCGCGTGGCAAGTCCCGCACAGGGCGCGAGACACTGGCCGATTTCGTGGTGCACGCAAGGGCGCTGGGGCTTTTCCGGGCGAATGACGCGGTTGCAGGTGCGAATGGGAAAGACCATGCGCGCCACGTCCAGCACCTCGCGCACGGCGGTAGCGCCCTTGTAGGGACCAAAGTAACGCGCGCCGTCGTGCGCCTGCTTGCGCACCAGTTCCAGGCGGGGAAAGTCCTGGGAAAGGTCGACGCGGATGTAGGGAAAGTGCTTGTCGTCCTTGAGGAGTATGTTGTATTTGGGGCGGTAGCGCTTGATGAGGTTCAATTCCAGCGCCAGCGCTTCCATTTCGCTGTCGACCAACACGATGTCAAAATCGTCCACATGCTCCACCATGGCCTGCACCTTGGGCGTGTGGTTTTTGCCGGATTGAAAATACTGGCGCACGCGGTTTTTGAGGTTGACCGCCTTGCCCACGTAGATGATGCGCCCCTCGCACTTCATCAAATAGCAGCCCGGAGAATCCGGCAGGTTTTTCAGCTTCAGCGCGAATTCTTCCGAACGCACGCGCTCTCCTCCCTTACACTGTATGCGCTTTAATAGATAGAGACGGAGTGGATTCGGGCCCCGGCACGGTTTGGCGAAGGGGCGCGGCGCCGCGTTGGCCAACGTCAAAGCATGCCGGGCCGGAAAGGGCCCCGTTTCCAAAACTGTCGAAAACGCAGCGAAACGGCTTTTTAGGAAGCGTTCCGACTGCCACCCCCACGGCTTGACCGCCCGACGCGCCGTCATCCGGCATGGCCCAAGCCGGGATCTTGGCTGCAGTTTCCGCGTCCGGAAATCCGCAGGATTTTGGCGGAAACCGGAGGGACGTGGCGGGGAATTTCTTCCCCATCCGTCTGTTGACAAAGTCGACAGACTGCCAGAGCGATGCGAAAGCCTGCAAGACAAGGAAGCAAACTTGCAGACAAGGGAACTTACACGGACGCAAGTGACCGCAGGCCCCAAGGGAAGCTGACGCAGAAAGCAAAAATTACCACCGGTTTTCCATTTATTATCAGGGCAATTTTTGCGTTTGTGGAGGGCAGCGCTCTGGCAGGGGATTTCTTCTCTCCGTCCGCCAGCTCGTCAAAAGCCTTTTTTGACAAGCTGAACGGCTTTTTCAGGAAGCATTGCCTGACGCAAAAGCCTCGCTTCCCTGCAAAATTGCCGGCCTCTTCGCCAAGGAAGCGCCATTTTCGGGGCCCATCTCCGATGGAGATAGGCTTTTCGCCGCTTTCCTGCGGCTGCGGCCATAGAACTCTG
>CAJFUU010000360.1 GCA_904420265.1 uncultured Clostridia bacterium | reverse complement strand
GATTGAACGAGAGCAGTTCAAGGATGTGAGCCTCGTCGTCAACGGCCAAAATAAGTTCGTTTGCCATGCGCGTATCCTCTTTCTTTTTTGTACTTGGTATATCAACCGGCCGAAACCGGCGCTACCCGAAATAAAAATTATTCGCCGTCCCGGAGGAGTTTGTTAAGCTCGTCCATGAACGTCTGTATGTCCCGGAACTGGCGGTAGACGGAAGCAAAACGCACATAGGCCACTTCGTCGAGCGCCTTGAGGCCCTCCATCACCATCTCGCCAATGGCCTGGCTGGTGATCTCCGCCTCGCCCTGCGAATAGGCGCGGCGCTCCACTTCGCGCACCAAATCGTCGATGGCGCTCAAGGGCACGGGGCGCTTTTCACAGGCCTTGATGATGCCATGGCGCAGCTTGTCCGCCTGAAAAGATTCGCGCGTCTGATCCTTCTTTACGACCATGAGCGGAATCATGTCGATGCGCTCGTAGGTCGTAAAGCGGCGGCCGCAGTTCTCGCACTCGCGCCGGCGGCGGATGGTGAGACCATCTTCGCTCTGGCGCGAGTCGATGACGCGGCTTTGCATGCAGTTGCAAAAGACGCACTTCATCCGCTCGTTCACCTCATACGTTAATATTATACACAAAAAGTAACGTTTCGTCTAGTCCTATCCGAAAAATTGTTAAGCGAACCAGCGTTTTTTTGCTTACTTTCCAAAATTTGCGTCCAATTCCACCAAAATTACGTCGTCTCCAATGCGGCGGATGCGTTCCCAGGGAATGGAAATCCCCTCGCGCTCCGCCCGCAGGCAGTTCAAAAAGCCGCTCGGGCCCGGTACGATCAGCGCCGAAACGCATGCGGAATCGTTCAGCGCCAAATCAATGGGCTTGCCGAGCCTGCGTCCATCACAGATGTTGATTACATCCTTTTGTTTCAGTTCGCAAAATGTCATCGTCCTTCCCCCTCCTCTTTGCATCGTATGCTTCGCCGCCAAAAGTCGTGCAAAAAAAGAGAATTTCTTCGACACTTGTCACCGCCTTGCCACAAAATTCCGGCCGTTCGCCCGGTTTGCGCCCTTACACATACAAAGGCCGCATTTATAGCCTTTCCCTTTTCCATATCGGCGGCAAACACGCATCAAAGCGAAGCGGAGGATGCAAAAATCCGACCTGATTTTTCCCGCAAGGGTTGTTTGCTGCGGCAGTGTTTGTCGCTTTTTTACGCGAACCAACGCGATTTGATGAAGAAGCGTCGAAAAATTCACGTCGGAGCGCGACATTTTTCACAGGCATTGTCCGCCGCCACGCCGCTATAATGCCCGAGGGGTGGTTGCATGTCCGTGAGCGTTGAGGCGTATTTCCTGACCAATTTCTGCATGGACTTTCTTGCCATCGCCATCGTAGCGCGCAGCCTCGGCCGTGTGCGCTGGCGGCGCGTGGGTATTGCGGCGGCGCTGGGGGCGCTTTATGCGGTGATTGCGCAACTGCCGAGCCTGCGCTTTCTGGGCGCTGTATGGATGCTGCCCCTGATTTCCGTAATGCTGGCGGCCATTGTCCTGCGCGTGGATTCGCCGCGCGCGGCCATATCCGGCGGCTTTGCCATTTTGGCGGGCGGCGTGTTCCTGGGCGGAACGCAATTCATGGCCATGCGCGCCTTTTCCACTCCCGGGGCGTTGGCGTTCGCGCTGAGCGCGCTCGCAGGCGCGGCGGCCTTGATGGCGGCGACGGCCTTCCGGCGGCGGCGAATGGTTACCTGGGAAGTGCGCGTGTTTCTCAGCGCCGGCGGCGGCGAAGCGCGCTTTCACGCGCTGATTGATACTGGAAACCGCCTGCGCGAACCGCTCAGCGGTCTGCCGGTGCTCATCTGCGAGCGCGACGTGTTGGCGGACGTGCTGCCCGCAGGGTACGACGCCCTACAGCCCGGCGAAGCGCCTCCCGGTTTTCGCCAGGTGGGCTACGGCGCGTTGGGAGGGCGCGGCCGGCTGAACTGCTTTCAGCCGGAATTGTGCCTGGTGGACTATGGGAACGGCTTTCTGAAGTCCCCGGACATGTGGGTAGCCGTTTATCCGGGCAAAATGCCCGGCGGCGTGCGGGCGCTGGCCCCGCCCATCGTCGGGGCGGCGGAAAGCGCGCAAACGCGGCGCGCAAAGCGGACGGTGGGATGAAAGGAGCATGTGTATGGCATTTGCGGCGGTTCGGCGCTCCATATTCGGTCTGGTGGTACAGCTGCGGCGCGGAGGAATTTGCTACATAGGCGGCAGTGAAACGCTGCCCCCGCCGCTGACGCGGGAGGAGGAACTTGCATACATGCGTAAAATGGCGGAAAACGACCCCAGCGCGCGCTCGACGCTGATCGAACGCAATCTGCGCCTAGTGGTCTACATCGCCCGGAAGTTTGAAAACACGGGAATTGGCATCGAGGATTTGATCTCCATTGGCGCCATCGGGCTGATCAAGGCGGTCAACTCCTTTGATCCAGACAAAAATATCAAATTGGCGACGTATGCCTCGCGCTGCATCGAAAATGAAATCCTCATGGTGCTGCGCCGCACCAGCCGCCTCAAGCTGGAAGTATCGTTCGACGAACCGCTCAACACCGACTGGGACGGCAACGAGTTGCTGCTTTCGGACATTCTCGGCACCGAGCCGGATTTGGTTTCGCGCTCGCTGGACCAGGATGTGGAAAAGCAAATGCTGGCGCAGGCCGTGCGCACGCTCAATGATCGCGAAAAGCGCATCGTGCGCATGCGCTACGGTCTGGGCGGCGGACACGAGCACACGCAAAAGGAAGTGGCGGACATGCTGGGCATTTCCCAGAGTTACATATCGCGCCTGGAGAAGCGCATCATCGGCAAGCTGCGCACAGAAATGGAGAAAATGGCGTAGATGCGCCCGCAGCGTCCGGTCGTCTTTGCAAAAAGCGCGAGCGCGTTTCGGCAAACAGGGCGTTCACACGCGTCCAGGCGGACGGACTGGGCATCAGCGCGCGAAACGGGCGCAGTGTTGCCGCAAGCGGCGCTGCGGGCCTGTCAAAAGGCGGGCAGAGCAGATGACGAAATCTTTCCGGCAGCGGGATGCCTTGGCCGGTTTGTCGAATCCCCAACATCCGCCGCCGTGCGGCCTGCACGCCCCGGGTTGCCCTTTTGCGGCCAAGCGGCGCGTTTTCCGAAAAAATGCCCTCCTTGCGCAATCCGCAATCTCAGAGCCCGAATGGAGTGCACAGAAGATGGCCGGCGGCCCGAAATGCGCGAGATTTTACGATTTCGCCTTTAACGACTCCGTCATGCCTCAAATCGGCTGAAGCGCGGCGCTTGCGGGGAAGCCTTCCCCATCCATGCAGGCTGTCTGCGCTTCGTCGGCCTGAAGCGTCGGCAGCCGGCGTTGCCCCTTCTGCCGGGTACGTCGGGCCCGGCCAACGCTTCGGCGCTCGCCCACTGCGCTTTTCATTATGCGTTTCTGTTCATTTCTGCATTAGAAAACGCTGTCTTCTCCCCTGAAGGTTCCATTTTGGGAGAAAATGTGTTATAATTCCTACAAACTTAAACAAAAGAGGGAGGCAAGGCATGGACCTTTTCACAAAGTGTTATACATATTCGCTGGCCGATGAACTGCGCGCGCATGGACTGTACCCCTATTTCCACGCGCTGGAAACGCGTCAGGACGCTGAAGTTATTATGGAGGGCAAGCGGCGCATCATGCTCGGCTCCAATAACTACCTGGGCCTGACGACCTGCCCGGAAGTGCTTGAGGCGGGCCTGAAGGCCCTGGAGCAATACGGCACCGGCTGTTCCGGTTCGCGCTTCCTCAACGGCACGTTGAAACTGCATCTGGAGCTGGAAGCGGAATTGGCCGACTTTTTGCATAAGGGCGCCTGCTGTACCTTCTCCACGGGGTTTCAGTCCAACCTGGGCATCATTTCGGCGCTTGTCGGCCATGGCGACTATGTGATTTGCGATAAGGAAAACCACGCCAGCATTTACGACGGCTGTAAACTTTCCTATGGGCGCATGCTCACCTATGCGCACAGCAATATGGAGGAGCTGGAAATCCAGCTTCAGAAGGTTCCCGAAAGCGCCGGCTGTCTGATCGTCACCGACGGCGTGTTCAGCATGGGCGGCGACATCGCCAAATTGCCGGAAATTGTGGCGCTGGCCCGCAAATATGGCGCGCGCGTAATGGTGGACGACGCGCACGGCCTTGGCGTTATCGGCGAAGGCGGCCGCGGCACGGCCAATTATTTCGGCCTGGAGGATGAAGTGGACGTCATCATGGGCACGTTTTCCAAGTCCCTCGCCAGCCTGGGCGGCTACGCGGTGGCTGACGAGACGGTGATCGACTTCATCCGCCACAATTCCCGTCCCTTCATATTCTCCGCCTCCATTCCCCCGGCCAACGCGGCCGTGGCGCTGGCGGCGCTCAGGCATATCCGCAACCATCCGGAAATTGTGGGGCGGCTTTCCAGCCTCTCCTCCTATATGCGCCAGGGGCTGAAGGCGCGCGGCGTGCCGATTCTGGAATCCACCACGCCCATCATTCCCATTTACACCTACACGACGGAAAATACGCTGCGCAAGGCGCGCCGCATTTACGATGCGGGCGTATACGTCAATCCCGTCCTGCCGCCGGCGACCGCCCCGGACAAGTGCCTGCTGCGAACCAGTTATATGGCGACGCTGACGGAAGATTTGCTGGACGAGGCCATTGAAGTCTTTGCCGCAGAGTTGGCGGAGGCGGAAGCATGAGCCGCGTCGCGGTCGTCACCGGGGGCACCAGCGGCATTGGGCTGGCAACGGCCAACGCCTTGAAAGAAGCGGGCGCAAAGGTCTACGTTTTTAGCCGCCATGCGGCGGAATTGCCGGGCCTTTGCCACATTGTCGCGGATGTGTCCAACGAAGAGAGCGTCGCCGCCGCCATCGACGAGGTGCGCAGGCGCGAGGGGCGGTTGGATATACTTGTCAACAACGCCGGCTTTGGCATCTCCGGCGCGGCGGAGTTCACGGAAAACGCGGATGCAAAGCGCCTGTTGGACGTCAACCTGTTTGGTATGGTCAACGCCACAAAGGCGGCGCTGCCCGTGATGCGCGCGCAGGGCGGCGGGCGCATCGTCAACGTCAGCTCCGTGGCCGCGCCTCTGGCCATCCCCTTTCAGGCCTGGTACTCGGTTTCCAAGGCGGCGGTCAACGCTTACACGCTGGCGCTTTTCAATGAGGTCAAGCAAATGGGCGTGAGCGTGTGCGCGGTTATGCCCGGCGATATCCGCACCGGATTCACCGCCGCGCGCAAAAAGAGCCACGCGGGAGACGACGTATACGCAGGCCGCATCTCCCGCTCTGTCGCCAAGATGGAAAAGGATGAAGAAAACGGCATGGCCCCCGAGGCCGCCGGGCGCTTCCTGGCGCGCATAGCGCTGAAAAAACGCGTTAAACCCTACTACGCCATCGGGCTTTCCTACAAATTTTTCGTGTTGCTTTCCCGCATACTGCCCATCCGTCTGATCGGCTGGCTGCTGGGGCTTCTGTACGCGGGAAATTGACGGTTTATTCCCATATGCAAAGCAGGCCGCGAAGCGACCTGCTTTCAAAATGCCGAAAAAGCCTGCAATCACGAAAACTGCCCAGATTCAAAGAAAAACCAGAATCGGTTTTGCTTCCTGCGTTGAATTTGCCGAGCCCTATGGAATGCCAAAGCAGACGCAGGGCGACAAACTTTTCCAAGTGACGAAGTTCCCTCTGATCTTTTGCCAAGTTCTGCGTGAATATCAAATTCATTCGCAAGATGATAAACTTTTCCAAGTGTGAAGTGTCCTTGGGGCATTTGCCAAGTTCTGCGGGAATGTCAAACTCATTCGCAAGGTGATAAACTTTTCCAAGTGGCGAAGTTACCTTGAGGCATTTGCCAAGTTTTGCAGGAATGTCAAACTCATTCGCAAGGTGATAAACTTCTCCAAGTGGCGAAGTTCCCTTTTCGGCAGCGTTTGCAGTCTGCGATCTCATATTTCTATGAAAACACCCTGGCTGCATGTCCGTTTCCTTGGCTTGCAGGCATTCACAATACCCGGCTATGATGAGGCTTTGTTAACATCATGAAAGCAGGTCGCTTCGCGGCCTGCTTTGTTTTAGGGGGCATTGACATTCGATATATTTGCCATCAACATTCTGCCGGATCCGATGCTGTTTTCTCTTGAAATGCGGCCAAGCTTGCAATTGCGGCGACAATATACAACGCGGAACGGCCTTGCGGCCGTTCCGCGTTCTCTCATGCTCCCTCCGGCTTGGCTTCCGGAAGTTCTTCTTTTTTGCGTTTGGGCTTTTCCGTAATCTGGCCGCGGATGAGGATGGGCTTCTCGCCCTTGAGCACCGCGTCTTCGGTAATGATGCACTTTTTGATGCCCTCCATGCCGGGCAGTTCGTACATCGTATCGGTCATCACGCCTTCAATGATGGCGCGCAGGCCGCGCGCGCCGCTCTTGCGCTCCAGGGCCTTTTTGGCGATGGCGCGCAGCGCCTCCGGCGTAAATTCCAATTCGACATTGTCAAAGCTGAGCAACTTCATATACTGGCGCGCCAGAGCGTTTTTCGGCTCGGTGAGAATCTTGACCAGCGCCTCCTCGTCCAGCGGCGAAAGCGTGACAATCACCGGCAAACGGCCCACAAACTCGGGAATAAGGCCGAATTTGAGCAAATCTTCCGGCTGCAGTTGCGCCATGATCTCATCGCTGGTGCGCTCGCTCTTGCCGCGGATTTCCGCGCCGAAGCCCATCACCTTCTTGCCAATGCGGCTCTCAATGATTTTGTCTATGCCGTCAAAAGCGCCGCCGCAAATGAACAGTATGTTCGTTGTGTCGATCTGGATAAAATCCTGATGCGGATGCTTGCGGCCGCCCTGAGGCGGTACGCTGGCAATGGTGCCCTCCAATATCTTCAAAAGCGCCTGTTGCACGCCCTCGCCGCTCACATCGCGGGTGATGGAGGGGTTTTCGCTCTTGCGGGCAATCTTGTCGATTTCGTCGATATAGATGATGCCGCGCTGGGCCAGTTCAATATCGTAGTCGGCGTTCTGGATCAGGCGCAGAAGGATATTTTCCACATCTTCGCCCACGTAGCCGGCCTCCGTAAGGCTGGTAGCGTCGCCAATGGCAAAGGGCACGTTGAGGATTTTCGCCAACGTCTGGGCAAGATACGTCTTGCCGCAGCCGGTGGGGCCAAGCATGACGATGTTGGACTTTTGCAGTTCCACATCCGCTTTACGGCTGTTGGCGCCGGTCTGATACTGAATGCGTTTGTAATGATTGTACACCGCCACGGCCAGCGCCTTTTTGGCGCTTTCCTGGCCGACGACATACTGATCCAACACCTCTTTGATCTCGCGCGGCGTCTTGATTTCGATCTGCCCATGGCTGCCGACGGACTCTACGTCGTCCGAGACAATTTCCTGGCACAAAAGCAGGCACTCGTTGCAGATATAGGCGTTCGGCCCCGCCACCATTTTGCGCACCTGATCCTGCGTTTTGCCGCAGAAAGAGCAGCGGGCCTTGTTGTTGAAGTCATCCTTGTTGTTCGGCATGATCCCCTATCTCCT
Organism: uncultured Clostridia bacterium; assembly: GCA_904420265.1. Taxonomy (GTDB): domain Bacteria; phylum Bacillota; class Clostridia; order Christensenellales; family Aristaeellaceae; genus Pullichristensenella. The sequence goes on along the minus strand of CAJFUU010000360.1, from coordinate 253 downwards.
CGGCGCGATGATCTCGTCGATAATGCCATATTTCAGGGCTTCGTCGGCGGTCATATAGTGGTCGCGCTCCACGTCCTTTTCGATGGTCTTAAGCGTCTGGCCCGTGTGCTTGGCGAGCAACTCGTTCATCTTGCGCTTGATGCGCATAATCTGCTCGGCCTGGATGGCGATGTCGGTCGCCTGGCCGCGCGCGCCGCCCAGGGGCTGATGAATCATAATCTCGGCGTTGGGCAGAGCCTTGCGCTTGCCCTTG
>CAJFUU010000359.1 GCA_904420265.1 uncultured Clostridia bacterium | reverse complement strand
GCATTCCTTGCGTTTCGCGTCTTCCGCGCGCGGGCGCGTGTAGACGGTGTGCTCCTTCCCCTCCCAGTATATTTACCGTCATACCGTGCCCTCTTTTCGGGCATAAGAAAACCGCCTCGCTTGCGCTGGGGCGGGTTACTTTACTTCTTTCTTTGCCTTTTGATACGCTTCGCGAGCTTCGTTCAGGCTCATCTCGTTCGCCCCGCCATCAAAATCTGGATCGTTAAGCTGCACAGGATCATTTTCCCAAAAACATTCCTCGCAAATATCATATTCACCCATAAGCGATTTTCCGCAACATGGACATTTGATTTTTTCACTCACGTTTTCGACCATCCCTTTTTCCTGATGACGTTATCCCAATGCTTTCGCCCGCGCTTTGGCCTAAATGTCGTTTGTATCTTCCTTTCTCGCGTTCCAACAACAGATTCGTTTGTCGAAATTCTATATTTCAGCGCGTCGCCATTCGTTCTTTTGAACACCAGTATATCATCAGATGGCTCATTCTGCAATAATTCTCTTGCCCTGTTTATGTATTCATCCTCTGAAACATCTCCGTATTCCTTTAAATGTTTTTCAAGATGGATGTCAAGTAATTCTTTGCTTGCAAAAACCGCCTTCTCGTCGAAAGTTTTCACACTCCTAACCCCGCTCATCCGCATGCGGCTCTTATCCGCCGTCAGCATGGCCTTATCTGTAATACGGTCATATGCGGCCTGGTAGCGCTCGATTTTGTATTGCGCTTCCCGGCGCAGCACGCCGTCTCCGGTGGCAATGTCCTTCTGGCGGCGCACTGCCGTTTCCAGCTTGCGTTGCTGCCGCGTCCATTCGTAGCGGGTCTTCGTGGCGCCGTCAATGGCAATCCGCTTCCCACTGGAACGCCGGTAATTTTCCAGCAATTCCGGCGAGTTTGCCGGTTCGGATACGCCAAGGATTATCGGAAAGGCGAAGTGAGGGCAATTTCACATCCCTGCCGGCCTTCCCGGGCGCGATCATCAGGCCGATGCTGGCAAAGGCGCATAACCGCTTTCTTTCGTTGTCCATGGCGTTTTGGAGGCAACGCACAGGGACAAAAAGGCCCGCAACCCCGATCGTTTGTGTGGGATAAACGACCGAAATTTGCGGGTTTGCGCGTATGAATGGCGCACCGCGGTTTGCCCGCGCACAGGCGGTTCTATGTTGGGCCGTCCGCACGCCCAGCAGGCCTGCAAGAGCGACAACCCACTTCCACGACGGGCGGCCGCCCCCGCTCAATCCGCGTAGGGAACCATTTCAAACAGTTCGCTTTCGGGAACGCCGTTGACCGTGCAGCCCCAACCGCGCTCCTCGTCGGGCGCGATGGAGAAATAGCCCTCGCGGCCATCCTCGGTTTGGAACCAGGCGACGGAAGTCTTATCCGAGGCCGTAATCACGAATCGCGTGCCGGCCGCAATCTCGCCTTCCGTTTGACCGCCGTCTTCCACAAAAGTGGCGGCGATGTTCTGCGTTGGGGTCAGAGAGCGGTATTCCCACGTTTCTTCGTCCATAAGGAAACGCCACAGCCCATCGTCGGCAAATTCAAACCTTCCGTCCTGCAAGGCGAAGGTGCGCGTGCCGAAATAGGTGCCCAGCACGTCCTGCGAGCCGCACAGCGCCAGTTCGTTGTCGCCGATGGATTGTATATAACCATAGCCGTACCCAATATAAGGCTCGCTGTCGTCGCCACGGCTGGCGTTGGCAAAGGAGAGCTCCGCAAGCGCGCCATCCGCGTAATGCAGGCAGTAGGTGGCGTAGTCCGCGGAAGCCCAGTCCCCGCACACGAAAATTTCCACAACGCCGTCGCCGTCCAAATCGCAGGCGTAGGCGGAGGGCAGAAAGAGCGTTTCGCTGGTCCAGACGGCAACGCCGCCGCCAGCGGCGGTCACCTGGATTTCGGCATACCCGGCGTCGTTTTCCGCATCGGCAACGCTGCGGAAAACGAGCGTTTCGGCCGTACCGTCGCCGTCGAGATCCATTTCCACAGAAACGTCGCTTTGCAACGCGTATTGCGCCAGCGCGTCGGTCTCTGTTTCCGCCAGCGCCATGCCGGAGAAGAGCAGAAGCAGAACCATCAGAAATACCAGGGGCTTTTTCATGGCAATCACCTCAACTGTTGGACGCAGGGTTCGGGAAAAAGTTCCAAAAATACCGAAGCGGACGCGCATGAACTGCCGTCCGCCCCGATGGAATTTCCCTTATTCGTTCGCCGCGCCCGGCGTAGGCGGCAAATCGGCGGTATAGCTGCCGTCGGCGCGGCGGGAATATGCCTGATCGTCCTCCAGAATATCATATTCCGCAACGCTGAGCACCTGCCCCAGCCGGTTGGCGAGCACGGCTTCCTCGCCTTCAGCGGCGAGGCGGAAGCTGGTGTGCGCGCCTTCGTTGAGCCCGGAGGCGTAGAAAAGCACATATCCGTTTGCGGGAATCACCGTGCCGTCAGGGATGCGCCAGGCCGCGCTTTCAAGGACGTCGTCGGAAAGGTAGAACCCGCCGATGTCCACATCCGCGCCGGAGAGGTTGGCAAGTTCGATGTAATCGTAATACATGCCGTCCTCCGCCTGCAGCGTGCGCGTGTTCGAGGCCATCACTTCGCTGATAACCACGTCGGAGGCGGTCATGGCGGTAAACATGCTTTGATGGTTTTCCGAAGTGTTCTCCAGGCCGGGCGTATACTCAGCAGACACTTCCCACACGTCGCCCACGCGGCGGTAGACGGTGTTTTTGGAAAGCGCCGGTATGTTCACAGCCTCCACGGCCACGCCGGAAGGATTAAACAGCATCAGCGTATCGCCCGCGGCCTTGAGGGAAAAGGGCGCGTGATGGCCGCCCTTTGCGTCGGCATAGGTGGAGTCCGCATAAACCAAAGCGCATTCCCCCGGCGCAAGCACGCGATCGGGAAAGACAAACATGTGGTTTTCCTCCGCTGTGCGCGCAAGCGTCCAACCCGCGAGGTTGACCGGCTCGGCAGAGGCGTTGCGCACCTCAATCCAGTCCGGCGCGTTGTCGGCGGCGTCGCGCAGAAGGCGGCTGTTGGAGGTCATCACTTCGTTGATCTGCACCGTGGAGGAAGCGTGGATTTCCGCCACGGCGACTACGGCGTCGTTTGCATCTCCGCCGCCCAGGGAAAAGCCGTTGGGCATGAGCAATTGCAAGACCACGCCCAGCGCCAATGCGCAGACGCAGGCGACGGCAAAGGGCATGTACGCGCTATGACGGCGCAAAGCGCGGCCGGGCTGGGCCTCTTTCTGCGGCCGCGGCCGGTTTGCCGCGCCTTGTGGGCGGGCCGGGTTTGCCTGCGGGCGGGCCGCCCCCTGCGCGGGGCGCGGCGCCGGCGTGCCTGGAGCGGCCATTTACGCGCCCTCTCCAGTGTAGGCCACCAGCGTGGCGTCCTGCATGCCGGGAACGTCGTGAAGGCGCTTGAGCAGCGGCTCGGTTTTGTCCAGGCGCACTTCATAGGTGGCCTCGACCGCGCCCTGCGAGACGGTCTTGGTGCGCAGGCGCTGATAGCGGACGGCGCCCACCACCTGCGCGGCCTGCTTTTCCGCGCTCTCGCTCATGCGCAGCACCAGCAGGTAGCAATTCTGGTTTTTGACGCGCCACTTGCACACCAGCGTAATCAAAACCGCGATGGCCACGCCCGCCACGGCGGTGAGCAAAAACTGCCCTGCGCCCAGCAAAATGCCCATGGTCAGCGCCCAGAACATATAGGCCGTGTCCAAGGGGTCCTTCACGGCGGTGCGGAAACGGACGATGGACAGCGCGCCAACCATGCCCATGGAAAGCTGGATGGATTCGCGAATGCACATGACCACCGGGGTGGTGATCAGCGTCATCAAAACCAGCGTGAGTGTGAAATTGGAGGAATACATCACGCCCCGGAAGTTGAAGCGGTACACCGCCGCGATGCCCAGCCCTACGGCAAAGGCCAGCACCACGGAAAACAGCACCAGCGGAATGGATGCCGTGCCGATGGTCTGGGACGAAAACAGCATGCTGACGACGTCGGAACTGTTCATGGAAAGCCCTCCTCTTATCTTTCGCGCAAACCCCTGCAAGCCCATGTCGCGTCAAAGCCGCGCGGGCAAAGCCGGAACGGGGCGCTTGTTTTCATCGGGAAGCCGCCGCGCTCACAGCGCGTCAAAGCGGCGGCACATTACATACTTGGAAATCGCGCAACGCTGCGCGGTCATGCCGTCCAGCAGGGCGCGCAGATGCGCCGGGAAGCAGGAATCGAACTTGATTTCAAGAATTTCCAGCGGCTCGTCGAATGGACGGAGCATCACGCCGGGGGAAAACAAATCCGGATTCGTCACGGCCGCGCGCAGGCGCATATCGAAGGTAACGCGCGTAGTCTCGGCCGGATGCACAAAGGCCAAGCGGTCATACTCCACCAGCGCGGCGGGGCGCAAAACGCCCAAGCGCATAGCGGCGTACATTTCCCGCAAAAGCGGGGTTTCGGCGCGCTGCAGGCCGCGCGGGTCGCCGGCGATGAGGCGCTCGGCCAGACGGCGGGTGACGCGCAGGGAACTTTTCTGGATCAGGTCGCCCATCTTGCGCTTGCGCTCCAGAAAGATCACGGCGTCGCTGGCGTTGTAAATGCGCAGGCGGTACTTGTCGCGCGTGCGCACGCCGTCCACCTTATCAAAGTAAGCGCTGTCAAAGGCGTCGTCGAAATAGAGCGAGCGCACGTTGTAGGGCCGGCCGCCGCGGCAATGGGCGTCCAGGCGCATTACCGCCAGCAGGCGGCGCTTGAGCGCCTCCAATTCGGCGGGATTTATGTAGTATTTCAGCTCGTGGCGGGCCGGAAGCCGCGCCCGGTCTAAGCCCATGCCGCTTCCTCCTCCTCGATGCGCCGCATGGCGTCTCCGAAGTAGTATTCCATTTGCTCGTTTGTCAGGCTGAGCGTTTCCTGGAAATAACCCACCAGCTTGCGCGGCCGCGTTCTGGCGTATTCGACCAGTTCGGACACGCGGGCGTCGAAATTGCTCTGGCTCTGACCCCAGCGTTCAAACTGCATGGGCATTTCCGGCAGCAGTTCGTAGTACCGCGTTTCGATTTTATCGACAATCTTGCTCGTCACCCACTCCGTGGCCAGCATATCGCCCATAAAAGTGAGGAAGCGGTCGTAAAACGTGGGGTTGTTCATCAGGGCGATGAAGAGCGAATTGTCCGTGCGTTTGCCTGCGCCCATGCCCTCTGGGTCCAGCCAGCGGCGAATGGAGTTGGTGTCCACATAGAAACCCCAGTCCAAATCGTAAATCGCCCAGCGCCACTTGCCGTCGGCATTGGCGTTTCTGTAGCGCTTAACGTTGAGCGTGTCGGCATTGCCCACGAAAATTTGCAGGGCGTGGTAGGCGATATAGTTGTCCAGGTCGATCACCTCGCCCACGCGCGCAAGCGTTTCGTCGTCGGGAATGCCGTATTCCTTGACATAGGCGAGCATGGCCTGATAGCTGTCGTCGCTGCCGCGCATGACGGTGGTGTTGCCCTTGACAAGGTCAATATCGTCCTCCTGCCCCTCCCAGCCCTCGTACTGGCAGATGGAGGCGGCGCATATGCGCTCGCGCATGTTGTATTGACCCCAGTATTGGCCGTTGATGTAAACCACGCACAGTTCCGTTTTCTGGTAAAACACGCCCGTGCCTTCGGCCAGCGAAGTAAGGATGGAATCGCGCATGCGGGTCATGGGCCCGTCTTCACTGGAACAGCGCAGGATAAAGGACTGGTATTCCTCGTAATCGCGCTCGGAAAACAGGCGCGCATGGAAGCGGTTGGTGCCATATTCGCCGCGGGCAATGACCTTGAAGTTCTTCTGGTCGAGCTTGCGGCTGTCAGCGCCGTGCAGTTTCAGGCCGCAGTTATCGGAAAGGAGCTGCGAACCGTCGGTGGTATATATTTCCACATGGCCTTCGCGCTCAATGTCGTCCAGGTAGCGCGTGTGAATGCCGTCCTCACCAAAAATGTTTTCCGGATCGGCCACCAGCGAAACCACGCGCATGGTGTGCTCGACGCCGAAGAAATACGTCTGCGAGGCCATATAGGAAGGCAGGAGGCCGTCGCTATAGGCCCGGGCGCGCACGATGGTATTGGCGCTGACGGCAATGGGCCCGGTATAAAGCGTGGAAGTCTCGTCCGGATCGGTGCAATCCAGCGTATAGTAGATGCGCGCGCCCGGCGCGGCGCTTAATTCCACCGTCAGCGTTTCGCCCTCGTCGTAAAGGCCGCCCGTTACGGAATACGCCGGCTTGTCCGCGCGGCCTTCATAACCCGTAGAGGCATTGGCGGCGTTGGGCGTGGGTTCGGCAACGTAAAGGAAACCGCCGTTTGCCATGCGGGCATAGGAAATCCCCGTGTATTGCTCGGGCACGAACACGCGGTCCAGAAGGTTGCCCGACGCGTCTGAAAGCATGAAGCTGTAGCCGCCGTCCGAAGAAAGCCTGAACGAGGCGCTGAGCGTGCCGGTCGTACTCTGGCCCTCCATGCCGCTTAAATAAACCGCCATATACTGGCCGGGCTGCAGCACCGTACCTTCGGGAAAGCGCCACTTGCGCGGGCTGCCGCCGTCGTCGGAAAGGCCCCAGCCGGAGATGTCCACCGCCTGTGCGGAAGGATTGTAAATTTCCACCCAGTCGTAAAGCGCGGTATCGCCGGCCGAAGCGACGATTTCGCTGATGCAAACCGGGCTTGCGCTTTCCTGCTCCAGCAGCGCGCGCAACGTGCGCTCGCCTTCGGCGGTATTGGGAAAGCCGGGCGTCGGGGCAAGGCCGGCAGTGTATTCGCCGTCTTCGCCCAGCGACCAGGCCTGGTCGCTCAAAAGCGCGGGCGGCGTGGCCTCGGTGGCGACGCGGCCCTGCGCGTCGCTGAGAATTACCGGCTCGCCGTCGGAAGAAAGTTTGAACGAGGCGTGTATTTCGCCCGCCGTACTTTGCGCCTGGCCGGAGGCATACACCAGCAGATAGCCGCCGCCGGCAATGACCGTGCCTTCGGGGAAGGCCCATTTGTCCAGCGCGTCCTCGTCGTCGGTGAGGAAATAGCCGGAGAGGTCTATCGTCTGGGCAGAGGTGTTGTGCAGTTCAATATAGTCGTGGCAGGCCCCGTCCGCGTCGGGCAGATAGGTGCGGTTGGCGGACATGATTTCGGACACAACCAGCGGGCTTTCCACGGTTTCCGCGTCGAAGCCGAGGTGGTTTTCCAGCGTATTGGCCAGGCCGGGCGTATAGTAATCGCTGTTTTCCCAGGCGCCGTCTTCGCCGCGCTGATAAACGTGGTTGCGGCTCAGCGCGGGCACGTCCACGCTGTCGGCCAGGGCGCCGGACGCATCGCGCAGTTGCAGCGTCACGCCGTCCGCGCTGAGGCGGAACGCCGCGTGCAACGCGTAACCCGCGGTGTTGCGGTCCACGCCGTCGCAGTATACCAGAATATATTCTCCGGGCGCAAGCGTCACGTCCGGGAAGGTAAACAGCGCCATCAGGTCGTCGGCGCGCCGAAGCGTATATCCGTTCAAGCGCACATCTTCCGTACCGGTGTTGACAAACTCCACCCAGTCATCGTACGCGCCCAAATCGTTTTTGTACGCCGAAGCGTTGGAGGTCATCACCTCGCTGATGCGCACCGGCGAGGGCGAAGCCGCTTCGCCGCTGGCGGCGGAATCGAGGCCGGGCATATACGCATCCAACAAAAAGCCGGCCGCCAGTGCCAGCGCACAAATGGCGGCCAAAACCGCAACGCCCCGCCGCGAAGAAGCGGGTGCACGGCGCGCCGGCTTGGCGTGGCGGGTGGTTCTGCGGGGAGCGGGCTTGTCTGCGGCCAACGCTTTCACCTCCATGCGCCGGCAACCGCGCTTGCCGGCAGGCTGATACCATATACGTCTATACAGCGGCGCAAATTTCCCCCGCCGGCGCAGTTTGGCGGAGGAGGCCGCAGCAGCGCTGCGCTGTCCGAAGCCAACCGTGCCGGGACGGAAAACACGCCTCCAATGTTCGTTTCCAAGCCGGGAACGGCATAAGCAGGCCGCTTTGCGTCCCGCGGGACCGTGCGGCCTGTATACATTCTTCTT
>CAJFUU010000358.1 GCA_904420265.1 uncultured Clostridia bacterium | reverse complement strand
TCGCCTTATGGAAGGCTATCGTTTGCAACTGAATTTGATATCCCCGCAGATCCTGGCAAATCCGCCAAAGAAAACTTCGCCGTCTGGCAAAGGTTTTCGCCTTATGGAAGGCTATCGTTTGCAACCGAATTTGGATATTCCCGCAGAGACTGGCTAATCCGCCAAGGAACCTTTGCCGACTGGCAAAGGCTTTCGCCTTGTGGAAGGCTATCGTTTTACAACTGAATTTTGAACAATCCCGCAGGGCCTGGTAAATACACCGCAGAAAAGGTGAAAACCCGCTTTTGATTCCTGTCTCATCAAGTTTTTTTGCGTTTGCGGACTTTGCCTGCATACTAAAACGGAGTCTCCAAGCCGGGAGGCTCCGTTTCTCTGACAAGCGCATTCCCCTTTCCCCGGCGGATGCGCGTTTTCCTTTATTCTGGCTGCAACAGGCCGTAGCTTCCGTCAGAACGCAGGTACAGGACGCACATGCTGTCCGTTTCCTCATTCAAAAACAGGAAGAAAGTATGCCCCAGGAGTTCCATCTGGGCAATGGCGTCGTCCACACGCATGGGCTTGACGGGGAATTTCTTCACGCGCACCAGGTTGTAGGAAGCCACTTCTTCCTCTTCCGGCTCGGCCGGTTCTTCCGCAATCGGTTCGAACGCACCCGCGCGCAGGCGCTTTTCCAGCTTCGTGCGGTGACGGCGGATTTGGCGGTTGAGCTTATCCACCGAACGGTCGATGGACATATACATATCGTTGGAAACTTCCTCGGCGCGCAAAATCACGCTGCCCACGCTAATGGTGATTTCGACGATGTTGCGGTTTCCGCGCTCCTGGGAAAGGCGAATCTGGGCTTCGACGTCGTCCTGGAAGTAACGCTCGAGTTTGCTGAGTTTTTTCTCCACGCGCGCCTTGAGACTGTCGGAGACTTCCATGCCCTTGCCGATATATACAAATTTCATCCAGCTCTCTCCTTTGTCAGCTACTTGACGGTATCCCGTCTTTGTCTTTTATTCTGCATGGTGCACGGTTTTTCCTGCTCGCCCAAGCGGCGATTTTTAAAAAAATTCACATATTTTCCAAAAATTGGAAACGCATTGATCTTCGCGCCCGTTGCATCGCATATTTTCCGCAAAACGGCAGAAACTACACACCTGAACGCGCGGCGCGCAATCTATTTTTGGGGAGGACGGCATGACGCTGATTCTGACAGTTTTGCAAATCCTGCTCAGCCTGGTGGTGGGCATCTACTTTTTCCGGCAATTGCGCCGCGACCGTGCGACGCATCCGGCCGGCGGGCGCGCCGCGAGCGCGGAAAGCGAGCATGTGCGTCATCTGCGCTCAATCCATCTTACGCAGCCGCTCAACGAGGCCGTACGGCCGCGGACATTTGCCGAAATTGTCGGCCAGGAAGAGGGCGTGCGCGCGCTCAAGGCCGTATTGTGCGGGGAAAACCCCCAGCACGTCATTATTTACGGCCCGCCCGGCGTGGGCAAAACCTGCGCGGCGCGGCTGGCGCTGGAGGCGGCGAAACAATCGGAGGGCACGCCCTTTCGCCAGGACGCGCCGTTTGTGGAAATGGACGCCACCTGCCTGCGCTTTGACGAACGCGCCATCGCCGACCCGCTATTTGGCAGCGTGCACGACCCCATCTATCAGGGCGCGGGGCCGCTGGGGCAGAACGGCGTGCCCCAACCCAAGGAGGGAGCGGTCACGCGCGCGCACGGCGGGGTGTTGTTTCTGGATGAAATCGGCGAAATGCACCCGGTGCAGATGAACAAGCTGCTCAAGGTGCTCGAAGACCGGCTGGTGCGCTTCGACAGCGCCTATTACGACCCGATGGATTCCAAAACGCCCCCTTATATCCATGACATTTTTAAAAACGGCCTGCCTGCAGACTTCCGCCTTGTGGGCGCGACCACGCGCGGCCCCGCCGATTTGCCTCCGGCCCTGCGCTCGCGCTGTATGGAAATTTTTTTCCGGCCGCTGGAGCGGGAGGAACTGGCGCTGGTGGCCGAAAATGCCGCCCGGCGCGCGGGCTATGAACTCTCCCGGGCGAACGCCGCGCTGGTGGCCGGCTATGCCGACAGCGCCCGCACGGCGGTGAATCTTGTGCAGCTCGCGGCCGCTACGGCGCGGCAGGAAAAGCGCGAAACGATCACCCGTTCGGATGTGGAATATGTGGCGTCCTGCTCGCGCCGCACGCTTTTGCGCGATCCGGAGCCCTTGAAGGCGGGCATTCCCGGGCAGGTCAACGCCCTGGCCGTCAGCGGCGCGGAGGTGGGCAGCGTCCTGCGCGCCGAGGCCGTGGCCAGCGCCGGCACGGGCAGGTTGCGCGTCACTGGCGTGGTGGAGCAGGAGGAGGTTTCCGACGGCCGCGGCCGCAAACTGCGCCGGGCGGGCATGGCCTGCGATTCCGCCGAAGCCGCGCGCACGGCGCTTTCCCGCCTGGGCGTGCCGGTCGAGCGATATGATTTGCACGTCAACTTCCCCGGCGGAGCTATGGTAGACGGCCCGTCGGCGGGGCTGGCCATGGCCGCCGCCATGCATTCGGCCATCACAGCGCAACCCGTCGCCGCCGACGCCGCCATGACCGGGGAAATCTCTGTAAACGGCTATATTCTCCCCGTGGGCGGCGTCCGTGCCAAAGTGCGCGCCGCCGCGCGCGCCAAACTCAAGCGCGTACTTGTTCCTTGGGACAATCGCGACGATGCCGGAAACGCCGAAATTGAAATTGTCCCCGTGCGCACGCTTGAGCAGGCCCTGGCGCTTTTGAACGTTCCGGCGCCGGTTTCCTCCTCCCCCACGCTTATGGAAGGCGTGCTTGCCGCCGCGCCCGAGGCCTGCGCGAGCCGCGCCGCAAAAAACGCTTGACAACGCCTGCGGTCCATGTTATACTCTTACAGACTGATGGTCTGTAAGAGGTGAACAATATGGCGCGCAACCGGCATCCTGAACAGACGGTGGAACGCATTCTGGAAGAGGCTTCGCGTCTGTTCTTGCAAAAAGGCTATGAAAAAACCTCCATGCAGGATATTATGGACGCCACAGGCCTTTCCAAAGGCGCGATTTACCATCACTTTGCTTCCAAAGAGGACATACTTTTGCGCATTGGCGAGCGCATGGGAGTACAAAACGCCGCCGCGCTGCAGAGCGTAATCGACAATTCCAGCCTCAACGGCGCGCAGAAACTCAAGGAAGTGTTTCGCGTCTCCCTGCACGGCGAGCAGCAGGCGGCCATGCTGCGCATGATTCCCTACCTGCTGGACAATCCGCGCTTTCTGGCCCTGCACATGCAGGAAATCTTCTACCTGATGGCCCCGGCGTATATTGCGCCCATCCTCGAGGAAGGCATGCGGGACGGCTCCATTCGCACCGAACATCCCCGCGCCATGGCCGAGGCCATACTGGTGCTCTGCGATATGTGGATCAATCCCCTGCTCAGGCCGGCCACGCCCGAGGAGGTGCGCGAGCGCTGCACGGCATTTACGTCGATTATGCAGGCGCTGGGGCTGGATGTGTTTGACGAGGAAATGACGCAAACCTGCGTAGAATACGCCGCTTGGCGCGCGCAAAGCGCTCAATAGCCCTGCCTTCCGGCCGCCATTGGATGCGCATTCGGCGGAGGTGGCGGGCGCGCCTGGCACTTCCCTCGTCCGGCGCGGACAGATGCGCTCTTTCGCCTGCGCCGGAGGCGAAGTGCCCGGATTGGAAAGCATGTCCATGAAGCGATGCGTTTCGCCGCGCAGCCGACAGGAACGATGCAGACTCTGCGATGATCTCCCCCGTGACGGATGCGATGCAGCAGGAAGGCCGAAAGAGAAAGATCTCCTACGCAGTTCGGCCTGCCCGAATCGACAAGCGCCAGGTTCACGACGATGGCAGGAACACCCACGGCCAAAGCGGCAAAGAGCGTCGGGTTAAACGGAACCGGCCTGGCAGGGACGGAGTGTTCGTCTCCCCGCCAGAAACGCGCGGAAAATCCTTGCTTGCCGGCAGTTCCGTCCAGGCAAAACCGCAAAACGCGCCGGTTTTACGCCCTCTGCCGTCCTCGTCGCAATTCACCTGCGTTCCCCTGAAAACTCCGGCCGCAATTGTGCGAAAAGGCGGATTTTCTTCCGGCAAATTATCGCAAATCGCCATCCTTGCCGCCGGATTTGGCTTTCCGGCTGCTGGCAATGCTTTTGACGGCCTGTACCGCTTTTGAAGCGGTTTTCTTAAGGGCATATACAAACCGACGGTTGGTTTATTAAAAGGAGGAATCAAAACCATGACGGCTCCCCAAAACACACTGCGGCAACGCGATTTTATCATCGTGCTCGCAGGACAGATTATTTCCCTGTTTGGCAACGCCATTTTGCGGTTTGCGCTGCCGCTGTATCTGTTGCGCGAAACCGGCTCCGCCGCCCTGTACGGAGGGGTCAGCGCGCTTTCATTTTTGCCGATGATTGCCCTGTCGCTGGTAGGCGGCGTGTTGGCGGACCGCGTAAACAAGCGCAACGTGATGGTGGCGCTGGATTTTGGCGTGGCGCTTCTGTGCGCCCTGTTCCTGCTGTGGATGGACAGGTTTTCCGCCGCGGCGGCGACGGCGGTCTTCCTGATGCTGCTTTACGGCGCTTCCGGGGCCTATCAGCCCGCGGTGCAGGCCAGCATGCCTGCGCTCTTGCGCGACGAAGCCTTGCTGCGCGCCAATGCCGCCGTCAATATGGTCGGCACGCTGGACGATCTGGTCGGTCCGGTGATTGGGGGCGTGCTGTTTGGCCTGTGGGGATTGCGGCCGATTCTGGCGGTCAGCGCCGCCTGTTTTGCGGCCTCGGCGGCGATGGAATTGTTTCTGCGCATCCCCTACCAAAAGCAGCCTCGCGCGCGGGGCGTTTTCGCCACGGCCCGCCTGGACCTTGCGCAAAGCTGGCGCTTCATGCGCCGGGACCGGCCCGCGCTGTTGCAGGTGACGGTGGTGCTGGCCCTGTTTAACCTGACGCTCTCCGCTGCTTTGGTCGTAGGCGTGCCTGTCATCGCCGTGAACCTGCTGGGCCTGTCGGATCAGGCGTTGGGCGTCATCCAGGGCGCGATGGGTTTGGGCGGGCTGTGCGGCGGCCTCGCCGCAGGCGTATGGGCAAAGCGGCTGTGCTTGCGCCACGGCTTTTACGCATTGCTGGCCTGCGCGCCGGCCATGCTCTGCCTGACCGTTGCCACCCTCCCCGGGATGTCCGGCGCGGGTTATGTGCTGGTGCTGGCGGGATGTTTTCTGGCCATGGCCGCCGCTTCGCTGTTCACGGTGCATATGAGCGCCGCCGTGCAGCGGCAGACGCCCGCGCACCTGGTGGGCAAGGTCATGTCCGTCATTCTCTCCGTAGCCATGTGTACGCAGCCGTTGGGGCAAGCGTTGTATGGAGCACTGTTTGAGGCCTTGGGAGCGCGGGCCTGTCTGGCGACGCTGTTCTCCGCCGTTGCCGCGGCTCTGATTTCCCTGTATGCGCGCAGGGCGCTTAAGCGTCTGGAGCAAGAAAATGCCACTGTGTTTGTAGAAAATGCATAAAACTCTATGCGGGGCTTGACAGCGTCCCGGCCGGATGCTATAATGCGGTAAACCGTTGACGCAGAGAAGTAAGCGGGAATGTCCGATTTTCAGAGAGCCGCCGTTGGTGCGAGCGCGGCATGAGGACGCCGGCTGAATGGACTGCGGAGGGCGGAGCGAAAGGGAAACCGAGTAGTATCCGACGGGGGCTTCATCCGTTATCAACGAAGCGCATATGCTGGTATGCGAAATGAGCGGGCGCTTTGGGCGTCAATCTGGGTGGTACCGCAGAAGAAATTCTGTCCCGGAGGAGTATTCCTCCGGGGCTTTTTTATTCCAACGCGGCCGCTCCGACCGGCGAAATCATTTCAGGGAGGACAAAAACCATGATGAAAAACATTCCCTACCGCTTTTATCTCACCGAAGAACAGATGCCCAAAGCCTGGTACAACCTCCGCTCCGCGATGAAGGATAAGCCGGACCCCATGCTCAATCCCGCCACGCTCAAACCCGTGACCGCGGATGATTTGCGCCCCGTGTTCTGCGACGAACTCGTCCGTCAGGAGCTGGACGACAGCACCGACTATTTCCCCATTCCCCAGCCCATTCTCGACCTTTACCGCGTCTACCGACCCTCGCCGCTCATCCGCGCTTACAACCTGGAAAAGGCGCTGGGAACGCCCGCGAAAATCTACTACAAATTTGAGGGCAACAACACCTCCGGCAGCCATAAGTTAAACTCCGCCATCGCCCAGGCCTATTACGCCAAGGCGCAGGGGCTGACCACGCTGACGACGGAAACCGGCGCGGGCCAGTGGGGCACGGCTCTGGCCGAAGCCTGCGCCTCGTTTGGGCTGGATTTGACGGTCTACATGGTCAAGGGCAGCTACAACCAGAAGCCCTACCGCAAAGACGTAATGCACACCTTCGGCGCGGAGGTCATCGCCAGCCCCAGCGATACCACCAACGCCGGCCGCGCCATCCTTGCCGGCGATCCGGATACCTCCGGCAGCCTCGGCTGCGCCATTTCCGAAGCCGTGGAAAAGGCCGTGACCAGCGAAAACTGCCGTTATGTGCTCGGCTCGGTGCTCAATCAGGTGCTTTTGCATCAGTCCATCATCGGCCTGGAATGCTACGAGGCCTTTCAGCAGATTGGCGACTATCCCGACCTTATCATCGGCTGCGCGGGCGGCGGCTCAAATCTGGGCGGCCTCATCGCTCCGTTTATGCGCGACAAGCTGCAAAACAAGGCCGATCCGCGCGTGATCGCCGTGGAGCCGGCCTCCTGCCCCTCCCTGACGCGCGGCCGCTACGCCTATGATTTCTGCGATACCGGCCGCATCACGCCCATGGCGAAGATGTACACGCTGGGCTGCGGCTTCATCCCCGCGCCCAATCATGCCGGCGGTTTGCGCTACCACGGCATGTCCCCGGTGCTCTCCAAACTGTACCACGACGGATATATAGAGGCACGCTCCTACAAACAAACGGAAGTGTTTGACGCGGCGGTGCAGTTTGCGCGCATCGAAACCATTCTGCCCGCGCCGGAGTCCTCCCACGCCATTCGCGCCGCTATCGACGAGGCCCTGCGCTGCAAAGAGACGGGTGAGGCAAAGACCATCCTCTTTGGCCTTACCGGTACCGGCTATTTCGACATGGCCGCCTACACCCTCTACTATGACGGCAAAATGACCGACCGCGTGCCTACGGACGCGGAACTGGAGGCGGCCTTCGCCAAGTTGCCGGACATTGGGGCCTGAAAACCGTGCCGGAACGGCTTCAAATGCCGAAGCCGCTTCGGCGCCTTCCATGCAAAATATGGGTGCTCAACGCGACAAAATTCCTGTTTCTGCGCAAAGAACCCCGAAAAACGCATGCTTATGCTGGCGGCAGTCTTCGCGCGCAGAGGGCCTTGTTCTCTCTTGAAGCGTCTCTCAGTATGCATGCAAAAAGCGTTATCGGGCCCAAATTTCCCGGCAGGTTCACGCTCTGGCCATATGAACGCTTGTGAATGAATCTTACGTCTCTGTGCAAACCGAATCGCCCTTGCAAAACGAGCAGGGAGGGACTTCTCTTGGTTCGCACGCTTTTTCTGGTAAGAGGA
>CAJFUU010000357.1 GCA_904420265.1 uncultured Clostridia bacterium | reverse complement strand
GGCAAAACCGTGTAAACTATCCTTATTCTACGACAGGCCTTTTATTTCCCTGTCCGTTGAACAGGGTACTGTCCAAAGGAAAACCGGTGGCAATTTTTGCTTCCTGCGTCAGCTGTACTTGCAGTGTTCAGGTAAGAGCCCTTGCCTGCAAGTTTGCTTCCTTGGTTTGCAGGCTTTCTCATCATCCTGGTAGTCTGTTGGCTTTGTCAACATCCTGGGGCCTCAGCAAACTGCCGAGGCCTTCGCCATATTTGGCACATGACCGTATAAGCCTGTCTTATAGCAAAAAGGCAAAAAGCGCGACGCGCGGCCCTGTTTATATGTGCGTTAAAACAGGCGTCATGAGCCGCCCTTGCTTATTTGTGCCGCTTAACGCTGGGTTGTGAAACGATAGCGCAGATCCTAAACACAGCGATTGCAAACATCCGCCAGACCAAAAGGGTTCCGATTTTTCAAAACGCTGGCAAAAAATGAAAGATACGACGTCGATAAAGCAAAACTTTCATACAACGGAAACTATATTGACATGTCCGAACAAATAATGTAATATAAGTAATGATGTAAAAGTTGCGCGCATCCGCAGAGGATGGAGAGCGCCGGGAACGGAGGGCTTTTGGTGGGCGTGATTCCGGGAAAAGTTCGACAGACTGTACACAATCTTGCGCAAAAATACCGCCAAACAGAGCGGCGCAAAGCGGAAAAGCAGGAATTTGAAGCATCCTGCAAACGGCTGAGCGTGAACGCTTCCTGGGACGATTATTTGGCCGCGCGGGAACAAACGCTGTGCAGCGTTCGCGAATATTTTCTCTTCTCGTTTTATGAAAAAACGCCGGAGGAGCGCGATACCTACCTGACCGAGTTGCGCCGGAACCGTTTTATACATGAAATCGGTGACGATGAATCCGGCTATGGCTCCGTTCCGGGCAACAAAATACTTTTCAATCTTCTTTTCGGGGAGTTCCTCTGCCGGGAGTGGTTGAACCCCACCGCCTGTACGGCGCAGGAGTTTGCCGCCTTCGTGAAAAAGCACGGCACGGTGATGGTCAAACCCGCCTGCGATGGCTGCGGCCGGGGCATTCGTCTTTACAGTTATGCCGGAGATGAGGATGCTTTCGCGCAGCACGGCGAACTTGCGGGCGCGGCAGTGCTGGTGGAGGAAATGCCTGCGCAGCATGAACAACTCAACCGCCTCAATCCGCACTGCCTCAATACCGTGCGCGTGACAACCTATACCGACCGCGACGACGTACATGTTATTCTGTCCACCATACGCACGGCCAAAGACGACAGCGTTGTGGACAATTTCCACGCCGGCGGCTTTTGCATGGCGGTAAATTCCAAAACGGGCGTCATTTTCTCCGATGGCGTGGACGGACAGGAGCGCGTCTACGTTACCCATCCCGTAACGGGCGTGACGCTGCGCGGTTTTGCGTTGCCGAATTGGGAGAAGGCGTTGGATGTGGTGCGTCGCGCCTCGCGAATCATGTACGAGTTGCCCAAATGCCGCTTCCTGGGCTGGGATATCGCCTTCCTGGCCAACGGCGAAGTGGCCGTGCTCGAGTGCAACTGGCGTCAGGGCGTGGAAACGCAGATACCGCATGGACGGGGGATGTATCACGAATTGGAAGCATTGAAAGCGAAGCGCTGAAGCGCGCGCAGACGCCTCACAGCCGGGAAGCAATTTCCCGGCCGTCTTATTTTGTGCAACGCCCCGCTTGGAGCGGTTTTTTTCGGGGATATTTAGTTATGAGTCCGTTCGTCAAACCCGTCGCTAAAAGAAAGGAAGGCTGTCAACCAGACCCAGGCAAGAGGAAAGAGGCGAATGGACAAAAACGGTTTGGCGCATACGATATGAAATTGCAAATATCGCGGCCTATTGCCTATAGTAATCTAAACAAATCAGGCACATGGATTTATCAAAACGGAAAATCATGTTTCATATGAGCCTGCCTTATGGTAAAGTCTGTGATTCAGATCACTATAGCATTTGCACCAAAGCGTCGGCGACAGAGCATTCATGGAGAGATAGAGAGCAAGACAGGGAAGATGACGTGGGCGTTGTGCAAGGGAAAGGGATGGCGGTCATAGAGGCCGGGACATGCCCGGATCATATACGCATATTGGCGAGCGTACCGCCGAAACGCGGCGCGTCGGAGTTTCCGAGATACCTGAGGAGAAAAGTTCGCTCAGGATGTTTGACAAATTTGCATGCATGAAATACCCGTATGGGGGATGGCAATTCGGGCGCAAGGGTATTCGGGGATGCAATAGGGAAGAACAGGAATGCAGAACAACTGACGGCGAAGGTATTATTTGCCCCGCTTGCGGGCGAGTCAGCAGCGCACGGCAAAAGAGGGCCCGCACAGGACGGCCGGTCGAAGAGGGCGCGCGAAGCGCCGCTTTAGCGGCCGCCCTGTGCGGGCTTGCGATTGGTGGACTTTCTCAAGCGCGTAAGCGCTGCCGGCATCATGCTTTTACAGGACTCCGTCATGCCGCCGGCCTGGCCGGTGGGCATGATTTGTGCAACGCCTCGCATCGAGCAGGGTTCAGGGAGGCGTTTGGTTCCTGCTTCCAATATCCGTTTCGCCCATAAGAGAAACGAAGAATAGCGCTGCGAATTTATAAACATTGCAGAACGCGAGCGCCGGATCGCGCCTTTGCAGACACAGCCTTTACAGCCGTGCGCCGCAGAGCCGCCGGCCCGGCCAACGCACGCCTATTGTCTGAGCGCCAGGTCGCGCGCAGCCTCGGCGATGCGTTTGGCGTTGTCGAAGCGGCGGTACTTTTGTTGAGCGTCGCGGATGCGCGCCAGTTCCGCGCCGTCATTTGCCAGAAGGCGCTTGACGGCCCCCGGCAGATTCTTTACGCCCGTAGAGATGATGCCCAGGCCGTAGCGCTGCACAAGTTCGGGGTTGCCCTGTTCCTGGCCAGGCAACGCGCCGGTGATGATCAACGGCAGATTCATTACCACCGCCTCAAAAAAGGAGTTGGGGCTGCCGCGGGCGATCATAATATCGCTCTCGTTCATCAGGTTTTCGATGTCGGTCACAAAGCCCAGTATGCGCACGCGCTCGCCGTACTTGCGCTTGAGCAGGGCCTCCAGGCGCTTTTTCAGCTGCTTGTTGCGCCCGCAGATGATGGTGAGATGCACGTCGGTTTTGGTCATCAGTTCGCGGGCGTAGGAGCCGAGCATGCCGCTGCCCTCGCCGCCGGACATCATCAGGCACTTCGCCGGGCGCGAGGGGTCGTACGGCGGTTTTTCCACGCGCTGGGCCATGTCCGTAAAACGACGGCGGGTGGGGAAGCCCACCTTGAGGATGCGCTCGCGGGGCACGCCGTAGGAAAGCGTGCGCTCCACGGCCTCGTCGGTAGCGCAAACCGTGAGCGCCGAACGCGGGTCGCACCAGGAGGGATGTACGGATACCGGGTCTGCCTGCACGGAGACAAAGGGAATGTCCAACCCATGCTCTTCGCATACGGTGAGCAGCGAAGAATTGAACATCGGGTGCGTGGTGAGCACCACATCCGGCCGTTCGCGGGCTACAACCTCAATAAAGCGCTTTTCCGCCCATGTGGACATAAGCGAGCAATAGGTTTCGTTAAAACGCGTGCCAAAATCCCACGTCAGTTTCCACAGAAACTTGGCATGGCGGGTGACGACGCCGTAACTGTCGCCAATGGCGGTGACAGACTTGCCTACCAGGTCTTCAAAACCGTCCACCTGTTTGATCTCCACCTCCGGCATTTCCACGAACCAATCCATCAGCGCATCGGAGATGGATTTGTGGCCGCAGCCGGTATGCGTGGTGGTGATAAGCAGGATTTTCTTCTTTTCGTTCATGCACGCACCCTCACCGGTTCCACGCCGCCTGGGATGTCGCCCACGCCGCGCAATACGTAGTGTGGCTGATAGGGGTAGGTAGCCATGCTTTCCAAACTGGTTACGCCGGAGAGCACCAGCACCGTATCCATGCCGGATTCGATGCCGGCCACCACGTCGGTATCCATGCGGTCGCCGATAATCACCGTATCCTCCGGCGCAGATTTGAGGCGGCTCTGGGCGTGGCGCATCATCAGCGGGTTGGGCTTGCCGATGAAGTAAGCCTGGCGGCCGCAAGCCATCTCAATGGGTGAAATCAGGGCGCGGCAGGCCGGGGCAATGCCGTTTTCGATGGGCCCGGTAATGTCCGGATTTGTGCCCAGAAGCTTCGCGCCGTTGCGCACCAGGTGCACGG
>CAJFUU010000356.1 GCA_904420265.1 uncultured Clostridia bacterium | reverse complement strand
TTGAGTTGTCGCGTCCGCAAAAGCGGAGAAAGTTTTTTCGACCTGGAGAAAGTTTTGCTAACATACCGGCAGCGGAGGCGCAAGCGCGCCAGATGCATTTTTGAAGGAGAATACGGATGACCAAATCCACCGGATTGTGGAGGGCATGGTCATCAAACGCAAGCGCGAACGGACGCTGTTTGAACTGCCGCGTCCGCAAAAGCGCGTCCAATTTCTCGGGTATATTGAGCGCCGCTTTTCACCGCGTCATCGTTGGCGGCCCCGAAGACGCATATCTCTTGCTCAAGCAGCGGGGCGCGCCGGAGGATTGTCACATCCGCAGCCGCTTCGAGTCCCTGAACGGCACATTTGTCCCGCTCTGGCGGCGCTGACCCGGGAGAGCGCCGATTGCGCCGGCTTCTTCTCCTGCACCCCGGCAGGCTCGCCTGCTGGCACGGCGAAGAGGACGGCCAATATCCGCTTTATCCGGATTGAGCGGCAGAAGTATGAATCAGGACGGATTTTTGCCTTGCAGTTTGCGCCCGCCCTCCTGCCGGGCCGGGGAAGGAGGCGAGCGCCGGGCAGCCGTTTGCGGCCAATTGGCCGTTGGCCGCTATGCTCTCTGCGGCGTTTCCGCCGCAATCGCGTCTGGCGTTTGGGTTCAAAAGATATGAGGCGCAAAACAAGGCGCGGACAGGTCGTCAGAGGCCAGGAGCACATCGGATCTGCCTGCGCGGGCCGTAAGCGCTTTTTACGCCTGGGGCGGTAGCTTCACGACATCTTCGATGGCAAAGTCGCGGATGGTGACGCTGTACAAATCCTCGGTGAGGTAACGCAACACACCGCCGCCCTCGTCGGAATGGCCGTGGAGCGCACTGTAATGGACGGCCTCCGCACCCTTTTCAGCGAGGAAATCCTCCAACTCCGCAAGCGTCAGGTTGCTGTGCAGCATGTCCAGCCGCGTCTTTCCCCCGGCGTCGAAGGAGATATATGCCCATCGGTCGTCCCCGCGCACTTCGATGGTGCGCCAGCCGTCCTGTTCATAGATGCGCGCGTAGCCGTCGTCGTAGACGGGCGGGAGGGATGTGGCGAGGCCCTCCAGCGGGCCCAGGAGCTGCCACGTGCCGTCCGTGCCGCTGCCGTAGCGGGCGGCTCCCGTGTCGGAGGAGTCTACGAGGATGGTGCCATCGCACAGCCAGTCGATGCCATGCAGGTCCCAAAAGCGCCAGCGGCCAGGGCAGTCGTAAAGCACCTCGCCCGTTTCAGCGGAGAGCACGCGGATGGCGGCGAAGGACATGTCGTAAATCTCGTCCTCCACCTTGCGCACGTCCAGCACCCACGCCCCATCCGGGGATGTGGACTGGTATGGTTCAAAGGCGTCGCTGATCGCGCGCGGGGACAGGGCATCCAGCGCCGAGAGCATACCGCAGCCGCTCAACAGCAGGACGGGCAACAGCGAAAGCGCCAACAGGATACGTCGCGTGCGCATAGCTTTCTTCTCCTCTCACAGGTTCAGCTTCATATCTCCGAACTTGATCCAGCCCTTTTTGCGCATAAACTCGGAGATGAGCAGCGTGAGGGCGGCGGGCAGGACGATGTGCAAAAGCAATATTTTCAAAAGCACGCCGCTCTCGCCCGCCATCGTCGCCCAGGTGCCGAATTGGCCGACCAGGCCGGAGGTACCCATGCCCGCCGAGGCGGAAGTGTTCTTCATCTGGAAGAGCGTAGTGGCCAGGGGCCCGGTAATGGCCGAAGCGATGGTCGGCGGAAGCAAAATGGCCGGGTGCGCGAGTATGTTGCCCACCTGCAGCATGGAGGTGCCCAGCCCCTGCGCGATCAGCCCGGCGACGCGGTTTTCGCGGTAACTGGCCACGGCGAAACCCACCATCTGCGCGCAGCAGCCGGCCGTGGCGGCGCCCGCCGCCAGCAGCAGGCCTTCGCCCATCGCTTCGCCCTCGGCCACGGTAAACACCATCGCCGCCAGCGCGGCCGAAGAAATCGGCGCGGTCAGCGCCAGCCCAAACACCACCGAAACGATGATGCCCATGGGGATGGGCTGCAGCGTCGTCGCCATTTCCAGGAATCTTTGCAGGGCGGCGACGGCGTTGTTGATGCCCGGCGCGGCCCAGGTGCCCACCAGACAACCGGAAACAATGGAAACCACGGGTACGACGATGATGTCCACCTTCGTCTTGCCTGCAACGAGGTTGCCCAACTCCGCGCCGACCACGGCCGCGAAATAGGCGCCCACCGGACCGCCAAGCTGGTAGCCCAGCGCGCCTGTGGCGGCGGAAGAAAACATTGCCAGCGGCGCGACCTTCAGCCCGTAGGCAATGGCTACGCCGATGGCCGCGCCTACCACCGGCGAGGAGGCGGAGACAATTTCGCCAAAATCGGCCAGGAAAGCCAGCGCTGGAATCATGGCAAGCTGCGAAAGAATCAGGCCAATGATCAGCGAGGCAAACAGGCCCAACGCCATCGCGCTCATGGCGTCGAGCAAATAGCGGCGATAAAACTTGCGTGCGATTTCCCGAATATGCATACCCTTTTCCCCCGAACGAAACAATATTTGCCATTATGCTTCGCGCGCGCCGGTACACACTGGCGCGCGCGATCCTTTGTATGGACGGATTCTTATTTTCCGGCTTTTTCCGCGTCCTGCTTGCGCAGTTTGGCGCGCTGTATCTTGCCGGAAACGGTTTTGGGAAGTTCATCGACAAATTCCACAATGCGCGGATACTTATACGGGGCGGTGACGCGCTTGACGTGGTTCTGCAGTTCTTTTTTCAGGGCCTCCGACGGCTCATACCCCTTGACCAGCACCACCGTAGCTTTGACCACCTGGCCGCGCACGGGGTCGGGCACGCCGGTAATGGCGCATTCGATGACCGCCGGGTGGCTGATGAGGGCGCTTTCCACCTCGAACGGGCCGATGCGGTAGCCGGAGGATTTGATCACGTCGTCGGCGCGGCCGATGAAGTGGTAGTAGCCCTCCTCGTCCGCCCACACCATGTCGCCGGTGTGGTACATGCCGTTGCGGAAGGC
>CAJFUU010000355.1 GCA_904420265.1 uncultured Clostridia bacterium | reverse complement strand
TCCTTGGCGAAGGTGGCATACATATCGGTCCACTCGTAGTTTTCGCCTGCGGCGGCGTCCTTGAGGTTGGTCATGGTATCGGCAATGCCGTCGTGCAGAAGCTTGAACCAGATTTTGGCATGCTCTTTTTCGTTTTCGGCAGTCTCGGTAAACAGGGCCGCGATTTGCTCGTAGCCGTCCTTCTTGGCCTTGGAAGCGTAGTAGGTGTACTTGTTGCGGGCCTGGGATTCGCCGGCAAACGCCGCCAGCAAATTGGCTTCGGTGCGGGTGCCCTTGATGCTCTTGCTCATGTTGTTTTTCCTCCTGTTTTCGCTCTGTTTTATTGATACCCCTGGACCGGGGAATTGAAACCTTTTTACAAGTCGATTCCAGCCTTTTTGGCCTGTGGCGTTTGCAGACGGCGTTCCACCCGGTAACGGCGGCCGTCCTTGACAAAGTTTGCGCCCGTCTGCTTAAAATGGAACCCCACGCCGGCGCGGCGGCACTGCTCGCGCAAATCCAGAACCCATTCGTAGCGCAGTTCCCGGGCGTTTGGGCCGGATTCCCCGCCCACGACAACCTGGGCGACGCGCTGATCCAGCCACTCGGAAAGATTCACCGGCCCCAGAAGCGGTTCGCAAATGACGAAACGGCGCAAAATGGGCAGGCGCAAAAACGCCTCCATGCGCTCGCTTGCACGGCGCTGATTTTCGCACGTCACGCCGATTTCGACGTTTTCATAGCCGTCGCCCCAGTCCGGCGGCAAACAATCGGCCATGCGCAAAATGCGCTTGGTGATGATGGAAAAAGATACGTCCGCCCTGAGGCGTATGCAGCGCCAGGCCTCTGCGCGCCAGGCGTCGGCTTCGGGCAGAAAAAAGTCTGAAGTCATACAGGCGTACACATGCGCGCCCGAGGGCAGGCGAAAACCGCCGTCGCGCCGCCGGCGCAGGGGCAAATCGAAGTCCTTCGTGCGGCGCGCCTGCGAGGTGTCCCGGCCCACGGAGGCGTCCCGGCGATAGACATAGCAATTTTGACAGCCCTCGGAGTATTTCACGCAGCCGTGCCAAGGGTTCCAGATTTCGCTTTTCACACGCGCGTAATCATGCCCTCGCGCACGACATGCGCCGCTTTGGTGACGGTCGGTTCGCCCAGAGCGATGGCGATGGCGAACGTATAGCCCTCCGGAAAGCCGAAAGCGGCGGCGTAGTGCGCGCCCTTTTCCGATACCAGCACTTCCCGGGGACGGCCGAGAATGACGCTGCCCAGGCCGATGGACTGCGCCGCCAGGGCCATGTTCTGTACGGCGATGCCGCAATCCACCTGGGAAAACTTCGTCGGCGCCTCAACGGGCGTGGTGATAAACACCACCGTGGGCGCGCCGAAGAAGAGTATATCCCGGCCGGGATCGGAACTTTGCAGGCGGTTGTAGTCGTCGGAAAAGGCCTTCAAAAGCGCCGCGTCCTGCACAATGGAAAAGTGCCAGGGCTGGGTGTTGCGGGCGCTGGGGGCCTGTACGGCGGCAAGCATGATGGCGTCCAACTCTTCTTCAGTGAGTTGCCTGGGGGCATAGCCGCGGTTGCTGCGGCGGTCGGCAATGGCCTGAAGCACGGCGTTCGTCATTGGAAATACCTCCTCATTATCTCGTCAAGCCTGGGAACCAGGCGGTCGATAAACGCTTTTACATACTTTACGTCCACATGCTTTACCGGCGCGTTGTGTGGGCAGGGGCCTTCATAGAAGGAGAATTGCTCGTCGCGCCACTGGGCGAGTTCGCCGGCGGTGAGCATGGAGTGATCCTCCGGCGGCACGGCGGCCCGAAGCAGCGCAAATATATGCGGGCGCTCCGGGGCCTCGGCGTAGAGGCGGAAGTCCGTCTGGGAAACGTCGTTGTAATACAGGGCGGGAATGAGCGCGTCGCGCTCGGGATCCACCATGTCGGGAAAATCGCGCTTGACAGAGGGCACCCAGTAGCCGTCTGTGAGGGCGTGGACGCCATAGCCCACGTCAAAGGGCGAGAAATGCTCATGCCAATAGGCGTGCACCTGCTCTTCATGCACGCTGCCCCAGTTGCCCAGGTGAAACGCATCCTTTTGGGATTTGTCGTCGTGAAAGCGAATGTGCATCGCGTCCGGGGAAATTGCGCCCAGGTAGAATTCCGGGCATTCCAGATATTCCGCATGCCCCCGCGCCCAGCCGCGCGCCAGCAGCAGATGAACCATTGAAAGCGCCATGTGCGTCCTCCATTTCTTTCCAGCCTCATTATAACACACCCGCACGCGACGATACAAGGGGAGAAAAAATTTTGCCCGCGCCGCAGCAAAAACAGTTCGCCGGGCAAGCGGGACGGAATTGCGGGGAGCGGTTTCAATTCTGGCGGGAAATCAAGAATCAAACGCAACGCAAGAAAACGGGAGAGGGCGAAAGCGCCGAAGGATGGCGCGGCCGCTCAAGGGCATGCGCTCTGGCCGAACGCAGCCCTCAAAGAGACGCAGCGGAAAATGGAAAGAATCCGCCAAAACCGGCAGAGGAACGCCAAAATTCTGTGCACCACACAACCAGAATGGAACAATGGCCGTCATTTTGCAGCGCGAAAAACGGCGGGACATAAACAGGAACAGTGGCGCGCCCTTCAAAAAGTGGCATTGTGGGAAACGGAAAGAATCTGTCAAAACCGGCGGGGATTCCAAAATTCTGTGCACCACACAACCAGAACGGAACAGCGACCGTCCTTTTATAGCGCGAAAAACGGCGGGATATAAACAGGAACAGCGGCGCACCCTTCAAAAAAGTGGCACCATGGGAGACGGAAAGAATGCGTCGAAACCGGCAGAGGAACACCGAAATGTCTATACACCGAAAGGGTCACTCGCAGGTATTTTTCGATATAGACAAAAACGACGGGGCCTTCAAAGGAACAGCGTATGAAGTAAAGAACAATCCTCTAAAGTCGACTGTAGATTCCACCCAAGCGCCTGCGCGCCGCAGAACGACAGAACGAAATGGCGGTTGTTCCATGCAAATGCGAAGCTGCAAGACGTAAACGGGGATAATGACGCGCATTTCACGCGCTCAAGAGACAATGGCATGCGAGGAGGAAGCAAACAACCCGAATCGGCAGGGAATGCCAAAGGCCTATACGCCGCAAAACGAAACTGCGGCCAACCCTTGTGGATGCAAAAAATGCCGGGATACAAACAGAAATATAGCGCACCTTTTGCGTTTCCAATAAACAACGGCACGCGAGGCGGAAGTAAACATCCCGAATCAGTAGGGGACTCTAAAATTTCATGAGATGCAAAACGGAACCGCGGTCAACCCTTGCGGATGCAAAAAATGCCGGTATACAAAGAGGGATATGGCACACCTTTCGCGCCCCAATAAACAATGGCACGCGCGAGGCAGAAGCAAACAACCCGAATCGGCAAGGAGCGCCAAAGGCCTATGCGCCGCAAAACGGAACCGTGGTCAACCCTTGCAGATGCGAAAAATGCTGGATATAAGATATAAATAGTGATATTGAGCATTTTTCGCGCCCCCAAAAAACAATGGCGCGTGAGGCGGAAATAAACATCCCGAATCGGCAGGGGATGCCAAAGGCCTATGCGCCGCAAAACGAAACTGCGGCCAACCCTTGTGGATGCAATATAGCGCACCTTTTGCGTTTCCAATAAACAGCGGCGCGCGAGGCGGAAGCAAACATCCCGAATCGGCAGGGGCTGCCAAAGGTTTATGCGCTGAGGTTTATGCGCCGCGGAGAAAAACAGCGGCGCGTTTTCCAATGAAATGCGCGCCGCTTGTTGGGGCTGGACAGAGCGTTATTTCCGCGCCTCCGCCGCCTTGTTGACGCAGGCAATGGCGTTCAGGCTGCGGGGGTAGCCAATGTAGGGCAGGCACTGGGAGACGACCCGGATGAGAAAGTCCCGGTCGTTGCCAAGATTCATATTGCCGCCGGCGTGCGCGGTCAGTTGCGGCTCACATCCGCCCTGCGCAGCCAGATAGCAAAAGGTAATCATTTCCCGCTGGGCGAGCGTCAGGCCGGTACGGGTATAGTAATCGCCAAAACAGTTCGCCGCCAGCCAGCGGTTGATGTGGCCGTTTTTCCAAGCCTCGCGCATGCCCTCGCCGAAGATGGCCACCTGGGTTTGCGCGCCCTTTTCAAGACGGTCTTCCATGGTGGTGGTCGCCTGGCCCTCCAGGGGAAGGCTTACGCCTCGCGCGCGGAGGATTTCGTTGGTTGCGTCCAGGAAGGGCCGCACGCGGCCGATGCCCAGATAATCCGCCGCCTGATAGACCACTTCCTTGACTATGACGGGCGTAAGGCCCGCGTCCAGCGCGCGGGGCAACTCCAGGCGGAATTCCTCAAGTCCCTGGCAGCCCAGCAGCGTCGCCAGAATGGCCATGTGGCGCGTGACGGGGTCAAGCTGCTGGCCCGGCTCGTTTACAACTTCCGAAAAGGCAAAATGCTCAAAACGTTGCGCAAATTCCGGGTCTGTTTCCTGATAGTTCATGCAAATGCCTCCTCTATGTGTTTGCGATGTTACTGGTCGCCGAAGGACGCGCGTGCGCCTCCCCGGCGGCGGAAGGGGATATTTTGCGCCGCGACGCCGACGCCCACAGGGTGATGGGGAAGAAGGTTTTTTCGCTGCAGCTGTCTCCTCCGGCGGCGGGAAGCGTTTTGCCGCCGTTGCCGCGCCTTCCAGGCGATTAGCCTGCACCCGCCGCGAGCGCAAAGACATTTCGCAGAGATTGGCCGGGGCGGTTTTTGATCCGTCGCCCCGGCTTGCTGGCTGCGCTTTCCACGGCGGAAGGGAGATCCTTTCGCCAAAAACCGTCGTCTTCCATCTGCTAATTTTTCCCAAAGGGCTGTTTTGCCACTTTTTTGACCGCCTGAATTCCGCCAAGCGGCGAAGTTCCTGCGATATAGTTGCCAAGCCCTGCGCAAATGCCAAATGTAGCCGCAAGGCGACAAACCTCGTCAGGCGGCAAAGTTCCCTCGTTGGCTGCACCGGCGGACTGCGGCCGCTTACGCTCAGATAAGCCCCCTTGTCTGCGAGTTTGTTTCCCGTAGTGTGTTTGGAAAGGGAAAATCTGTAATTATGAGGGGATTTTCCGCCTGTTTCAGCGAGGAGTTTGCAGCGCCAGAATTGCATTTTAAGGAATTTTCAAACGCATTCTGGCCTTGCGGGCGTTCCTGCCACACTGGCAGCCTGTTGGCCTTGTCAACACCCTGGGGCGGGATGCGCTTACCCCACCCCAAGGTGTTATGTCATTCCAAAGCGCCGTAGGCGTCGTCGTCAACAGCCTCCAACCATTCGTTTGCCGTCTCTTCGCCAGGCACTTCTACCGCAATGTGGGCAAACCAGCTATCCTTCTTGGCGCCGTGCCAGTGCTTGACCTCCGCGGGAATGGTGATGACCATGCCCGGCTCCAGGCTGACGGCTTCCTTGCCCTCTTCCTGATACCAGCCTTCGCCGGCAGTGCAGATGAGCAGCTGGCCGCCGCCGCTCTTGGCGTGATGAATGTGCCAGTTGTTGCGGCAACCGGGTTCGAAGGTGACGTTGGCCAGGAATACGGCGCATGCTCCCGGCACGGTCAGGGGGTTCAAGTAGGAGTTTCCGATGAAATACTGCGCGAAGGCGCTGTTTGCCTGCCCGATTCCAAACGCATTTTGCCGGTCAAATTCCTCTTTGTTGCTGATTCGCATTGCAAAGCACCCTTTCTGTTATGGATTGGCGCGCGATGCCTGAACGGAGCGCACATACGCCACGGCGGATGGAACATTCCGCAGGCGCTTGCGCGGCCGCCGTAAAGGCGCGCTGAGTTTTCGGAAAGAGGATGTCTTCCCATCCAACTATATATTATAGCCCGATTCTGTGGCAATGTCGAATACCTATATCTTATTATTTTCCATAGTTTTTTTGAATGGATTTGAACGGCGCTTTCACAAAAGATACGCGATCGACGGCGAGCCAAAGCAGGCGGGAGTTCCGTTCCAGGGCGTGCAATGCATTGCAAGAGCGCGAAATAGGGCGCGGACGGCGGACTATGTTATGAAAAGAGGAAAACCAAGCCCGCCGGGGAGGAAAACTACAAAGGCAAGGACAAAGCCAGGCTTTTTATTCCATGTGTTTGCGGTTGGGCGCGGGAAGGCCGGGACTGCGTTGGAAGAGGGCGCATGCGATTTTCAAACGCATGTCGCAAGAACTTGCCGCGCGGGCGATGACCCAAGCAAAATCGCCAAAGACTTTGGATGGGGGAGGTTGCCCCGAAATATACAGGCAAAGTTTTCCCCTTCAGAAGCGTGGAAAGCAGCCGACGAATCAAGGTGGCGCGATAACAAAGGTGTTCAAGGGCTATCCCAAACGCAGCGCAGGCCAAGCGGAGCGCTTTCGCGGAACGCAAAAGCGCTGTCGTCCGGCGGTGCTGTCAATATCAGGGCGAGAGACGCAAAGGCGTGGATGTATGGGAAAAGTCGGCAGGACGCGGCGACAACGGGAAGGCCAATGTTCAAGGGCTATCCCAAACGTGGCGCAAAGCCAAGCGACACGTTTTCGCGGAACGCAAAAGCGCCGTCGTCCGGCCGCGCTGTCAATATCAGGGCGAGAGGCGCAAAGGCGCGGACACATGGGGAAGGGCGGCAGGGCGTGGCGACAACGGGAAGGCGGGGGATGATGGCTATCCCAAACGCAGCGCCGGCCAAGCGACACGTTTTCGCGGAACGCAAAAGCGCCGTCGTCCGGCGGCGCTGTCAATATCAGGGCGAGAGAGGCAAAGGCGCGGATGTATG
>CAJFUU010000354.1 GCA_904420265.1 uncultured Clostridia bacterium | reverse complement strand
GGCGGGCCGACCAGCAGCGCACCCTTGGGCAGTTTGGCGCCGATTTCGGAATACTTGTTGGGATCGTGCAGGAAGTTGACGATTTCGGAGAGGGCTTCTTTGGCCTCATCCTCGCCGGCCACGTCGTTAAAGGTAACGCCGGTCTTTTCCTCGCCGACAATTTTGGCGTTGGCCTTGCCAAAACTCATGGCGTTTTCGCCGCCCATGCGCTTGCGCATGCTGCGCATCAGCAGATAGCCCATGCCGAAGATCAGCACGTAGGGGAGAATCCAGCCCACCAGTATTTCCACCAGCGGCGAGGTTTCCTCGATAATTTCGGTTTCAAAGGACACCTCCGGGTGCTCCAGCAGGCGGTCGGTGAGGCTGTCGTCCGGCCAGGCGCCAGTGCGGTAGATGCGTGAAACGCCGTCCTCAGTGCCGTCCGTGGCGACGAAGAGAATGGTATCGCTGTCCATTGCCACTTGGGTGATATTGCCCGCGTCCAGCATGGAAAGGAACTGGTCGTAGGTTACGTCCGTCACCTGCGGCTGGCTGAATATCGGAAAGATAAAGGCCTGCAGGAACAGGATGACCAGAAGCACGATGATGGCATTGTATAACATTGATTTTTTCGGCGGGTTCTGATCTGGCATAAACATCCCCTCTCTTTCGGTATGAAATTATTATACCCAAATAAGTAACAAAATCAACCGGAAAACTGTGAACACTATCTCCAAAGCGTGACGCTTCTGTCGCCGCGCAGTTAAAAATTTGCGACGCGGAAACGGGACGGACGGAAACAATCGCGGGCTGGCTGCCGGCGGCAAACGGGCCGCGGGGGGAGAGCGATGCGCCAAGCGCGTCCAGCGAGGACGGACTTCAACGTTAATACAGGCGGATGGGCTTTCCAATTATATTCCGGCAGATACGACGTGCCGCCAGCGCAGAGCAATCCGGCGCTCATTGTTATTTGTGGGCGGCGAACACAGGAACGATATGTACGGAGAAGTCATCCGGCAAATTTTTGCGCCGGCAAGCGCGCCTGGGCTGCGTGGATATTATGGCTTTCAACCATTGCCGTCCTGCGCCGGAAAACGCGGACAAGTCGTATATAACAAGCCGTATATATTAAGAGCCTCCAATCCTTACGGCCTTGCGCTGGCAAGCGCGATTGCGCCGCATGGACGCATCCTCAAGGCCGTCGCTTTGGCCGGCGAACGCGTGGGATGGAGTATCCGGCAATCCGTCGCATCCCGGCAAACAAGCCGCAAACAAATATCTCCAACCATCTCCGCCTGTGCCGGAAAGCACAAGCGGAGAAGCGGGATGGCAGAGCGTTCGCTGCGCGCGGCATTTGCGCGGAACATCCCGGTAAACGCGGCTTTCCGAAGGCGTGGTTGTTGTACGCAAAACCCCTCGCGCAGCGACGCGCGAGGGGCCTTTCCCCGCGGGAAAAACGCGGGGACTGCAAAGGCTTAATACATGCCGCCCATGCCGCCGCCGGCATTGGCCGGGGCCGCCGGTTCTGGCGCGGGAATGTCGGTGACCAGCGATTCGGTGGTCAGCACCATCGCGGCCACGGACGCGGCGTTCTGCAAAGCGGAACGGGTGACCTTGGTCGGGTCGATGATGCCGCGCTCGATCATGTCGGTGTACTCGTCCTTGGAGGCGTCGTAGCCGAAGCCCACGGCCTGCTTGCTCTTGAGCTTCTCCACTACGATGGAGCCTTCCACGCCGGCGTTCGCGGCGATCTGGCGGACGGGCTCTTCCAGGGCGCGCAGCACGATGCTCACGCCGGTCTTGACATCGCCGGAGGTTTCGCGCATCATCTTGGCCACGGCCTTGCTGGCCACGATCAGGGCGCTGCCGCCGCCGGGCACGATGCCTTCTTCAACAGCCGCGCGCGTGGCGTTCAGGGCGTCTTCAATGCGCAGCTTGCGCTCCTTCATTTCGATCTCGGTCGCGGCGCCAACGTTGATCACAGCCACGCCGCCGGCCAGCTTGGCCAGGCGCTCCTGCAGCTTCTCGCGGTCGTAATCGGAAGTGGTCTCCTCGATCTGCGCGCGGATGGAAGCCACGCGGGCCTTGATCTCGGACGGGTCGCCCGCGCCCTCGACGATGGTGGTGTTCTC
>CAJFUU010000353.1 GCA_904420265.1 uncultured Clostridia bacterium | reverse complement strand
TCGTACCGGTAATTGCCGCGAGCCTTGACCCACAGACCGTCCTTGAGCGCGGCGCGCAACTTTTCCGCCTGCTCCTCCACGGAGCCGTCCTCCTGCTGGCGGCGGCCGCCCAGAAACAGCTTGCAATTGACCGAGCCCTTGTAGTCGGTCATGGAGAAGGTGATAATCTTGGACTGGCCGTTTTTGGTGTCGCGCATTTCCAGTGCCGCCGCTTCGCCCATCACGGTGGCGCGGCCAATGTCCTCAGTGACCTCGTTCATGGGCACGGGCGCATCGTGGATGGGACGGCCGTAGACGGCGTCCTGCGGGACGGCCTTTTTCTTCGCGCCGCCCTCCTCCCGCACGCCGCGGGCAGTTTCTTCGGCAAGGCGCGCCTCTTCCGCCAGCCGTTGGGCGCGGATGCGTGCAAGCCGCTTCTGCTCGCTGCCCGCCACTTCAATGACCGTGGTGGCCTGAATGGAAAAAAGTTCCTTCAGCAAGGTGGAAAACAGGCGGTCCACGCCGCGCGCGCGCATATAGGCGACGCCCTCCTCGCCGGTGGCGTGAATGGTGAACACACCGTCTTTGAGCGAGAAATCCGTATCGCTGTTGAGCAAAAAGGGCGCCGAGCCGGGGCTTTCGTGCCGCACCAGCTCAATCAGCAGCGGCGCGACAGAAGCGACGTCCGCCGCGGCGCGCTCTTTTAAGGCCGGATATGAGATTTTCACGTTCACGGCCACCGTCGGAAACGCCGCGGCAAAGGCCTGCTGCACGCTCTTGTATTCCGCGCGCGAAAAAAGCCTGTCCGCGCACAGCTGCACGCACATTTCGCCCGTCTTTTTCGAAATCGAAACGCGCCGAAGCGCCAGAGCACCGGCAAGCCCCGGACTCTGGCGCTCGATCAAATCCCGCCATAATTCGCTCATTGCAGTATCCTTTGTATCTCCGCCAGCAGTATTTCCGCCAGATCGCCATGCACGGCGCGCGGCGGCTGGCCCTTGACAAACAGCGCCCCGCCGTCTTTGCCGCCGGCGATGCCCACGTCGGCCTCGCGCGCCTCGCCAGGTCCGTTGACCACGCAGCCCATCACCGCTACGCGCAGGGGCTTGCGGATGTGGCGCGTGGCCTCGCGCACCCTGCGGGCCAGCGCTTCGACCTCAATGGCCGTGCGGGCGCAAGTGGGACAGGAGACAACCTCTACGTAATCCCGGCGCAGCCCCGCCGCGCGCAGTATGTCCAGCCCGGCCTCGACCTCGCGCACGGGGTCGCCCGTGATGGAAACGCGGATAGTGTCGCCCACGCCGTCCAGCAAAAGCGCGCCGATGCCCATGGCGCTTTTGACAATGGAGCCTTCGTATGTGCCCGCCTCGGTAACGCCGATATGCTGGGGATAATCCGTGCGCTTTGCCGCCAGACGGCAGGCGTCCACCGTTAGGCGCACGCTGGAGGCCTTGAAAGAAAGCACAATTTCGTCCCAGCCCGCGCGCTCGAGCATGCGCGCATGGTTGAGCCCGCTTTCCACCATGCCTTCAGCGGTCACGCCGCCATAGCGCTGCAAAATTTCGCGCTCCAACGAACCGGCGTTCACGCCGATGCGCACCGGCACATTGTGGGCGCGCAGGCAGTCTGCCAAAGCGCGCACATTGTTTTCCCCGCCGATATTGCCGGGGTTGATGCGCACCTTGGCGATGCCGTTTTCCACGGAGCGAATGGCAAGACGGTGGTCAAAGTGTATGTCCGCCACCAGCGGCACCGGGCTTGCGTCCACCAGCGCGCGCACATTCTGGGCGCAGGTTTCGTCGTAGACAGATACGCGCACGATTTCCGCGCCCGCGTCCGCAAGCGCGCGGATTTGGGAGATGGTGGCCCCGGCGTCGCGCGTATCGGTGTTGGTCATGGACTGCACCGTCACCCTTGCGCCGCCGCCGATTTTCACATTTCCTGCATACACAGCCTTTGTATCCATGCTTCTACCCCGCAATCAGGCGCACGATGTCCTGATAAGTGATAACCAGAATCAGGCCAAGCAACAGCAGCATGCCGACGCCGTGCACCATGCCTTCCTTTTCCGGCGGTATGGGTTTTCTGCGTATGGCCTCCACGATGAGAAATACCAGCCGTCCGCCGTCCAGCGCCGGCAGCGGCAGAAGGTTCATCAGTCCCAGGTTCAGGGAAATGACGAACAGTATATACAGGACCATATAGAAGCCTTCGCGCGCCACTTCGCTGACCACGGAGATGATGCCCACCGGGCCGGCCATTTCGTCGACACCCTCGCCGTGGAAAACGAGATTTTTCAGGGCGTCCAACATCATTTCCACAAAATCGACCATCGTTCTGGGCGCCTGGGCAAGCGCTTCGCCAAGGGTATAGGTGCGCCCTTCAAAAACAATGCCAATCATGTAGGACGAGGTGCCTGTCTGTTCGTCGGTCATCAGCGCGGGCGCGGCGGAAACGTTGATCCGCTCCCCGTTGCGCTCGACCACAAATTCAATCTCCTCGTCTACCGGAGATGCGGAAATCAAATCGCGCAGTTTCTGGGCGCCCTCTTCGGAAAACGCAATTTCCTCGCCATTTGCCTCCACAATCACATCGCCCGCCTGAATCCCGGCCTCCGCCGCGGGCATGTCCTGATAGACGTCCTCTACGGTGGGGGTGGCGATGCCGGCGGTCATATAGCCCATCAGCAGCGCCACGCAGGCAAGAAACGCAAACACAAAGTTCATCGCCGGGCCGGCGAAAATGGTTAAAAACCTGCGCCAGACCGGTTTGTTGTTCATGGCGCGCGGGTCGTCGTTTTTTTCGTCCTCGCCCAGGAAGCTGCAATAGCCGCCCAGGGGAATGACGCGCAGGGAATAGTCGATCTCCTTGCGTCTCCAGCCAATCAGTTTCGGGCCGAAGCCAATGGAAAATTCCAATACCGTCATGCCCGTGAGCCGCCCGACAAGATAGTGCCCAAACTCATGCACCATCACCAGTACGCCCAAAAGCACGATGGCCAACAGGATATAAAGTATATTGACGATCATTTCCGTCCTCCAAGGAATTTTTGCGCATACGCGCGCGCTTCAAGGTCGGCCGCAAAGACGTCTTCCAGCGAGCGGATTTCCCGCCGGGGAACGCCCTCCAGCGCCGCGCGCACGCAGCGGGCAATTTCGCCAAAACGCACCCTTCCGCCCAAAAATTCCTCCACAGCCACCTCATTTGCGCCGTTATAAACCACCGGTGCGTTTGCGCCCGCGCGCAGGGCTTCGTAGGCCATGGGCAGGCAGGGAAAGCGCGCCGCGTCCGGAGCGCGGAAGGTAAGGCTGCCCGCCTCCGCCAAGGAAAGCGGCCGGCCCCCATACGGCAGTCTGTCCGGAAAACCCATTGCGTAACCAATCGGGCCGCGCATATCGGGGTTCCCCAGTTGCGCCAGCACCGCGCCGTCTTCAAACTCCACCAGAGAGTGTATGACGCTTTCAGGGTGCACCACCACGCGGATGTTTTCCGCCGTCATGCCAAACAGGTAATGCGCCTCGATCACCTCGAGGCCCTTGTTGAGCATCGTAGCGCAATCCACGGTAATCTTCGCGCCCATGCGCCAGGTGGGATGCCGCAAAACGTCCGCCACGCTGGCATTTTCAATATCCTCCGCCGTACGGTCGCGCAGCGCGCCGCCCGATGCGGTAAGAATCAGGTTGCGGACGGGGTTGCCGTCCCGCGCCCGCAGGCACTGAAAAATGGCCGAATGCTCGCTGTCCACGGGCAAAAGCGTTCTTTGCAGCGCCCTTGCCCGCTCCATAACCAGATCGCCGCCCGCCACCAGGGCCTCTTTGTTGGCAAGGAGCACGCGCTCGCAGCAGGAAAGCGCCGTCCAAACATTGCTCAATCCGGCGATGCCGACCACCGCGCACAGGGCGTCGTCCGCCCCGGCCATCGCAAGCGCCCGCGCCGAGCTGTCTTTTCCAAACACCCATTCGCAGAAGCGCACGTCTTCCGGCAGGCCCTTTATCTCCGTTTCCAGCGCCGCTACGCGCGGGCGAAATTCCCGCACCAGGGTAAGCAGCTTTTCCGCCGAGGCGCGCGCAGTCAGGCAAACGACCTCAAAACGCTCCGGATAGCGGCGCGCGATATCCAGCGCCTGCGTGCCGATCGAACCGGTCGCGCCCAGTATGG
>CAJFUU010000352.1 GCA_904420265.1 uncultured Clostridia bacterium | reverse complement strand
GGGCTTTCCGGCGACGCGCAGAATCGGCCCATCTTTCCAGCGAACAGAGAAACGAGCGGGAAGCCTGCTCCAAAGAGGCCGCAGCTGCTTTCAGCAGCGTTCAGGGGTATGGGTGCGCGCGCCGGCAGCGCAGAGGGCGTGCGCCCCGCCGGCATCATGCCCTTATAGGCCCTCGCCAAACCGCCAGCCTGGCCGGTGGCCGCAAATTCTGTAAAAACGTTGTCAATCCCCTTGACAGGCGCAATATCGGAGCATATAATAACAATGAAATGCAACATAAAACCATGCGATAGGTTGGAATTTGACATGCGCGCAAAGACAACACAGCGCCGTCGGGATGAACTTGCGGAAGTCCTGTTGCGAGACGGCCACATCAACGCATCCGAGCAGGCGGCCCTGTTTGGCGTCTCCCATGAGACGATTCGCAAGGATATTATTTATCTGGAAAACATCGGTCTGGCCCGCAAGGGCTATGGCGGGGCGGTCGTCTCTCCGGAAGAGGCGGAGCAGAGCTTTTCGGAGAAGTACGTGGAAAACCAGGACCAGAAACGCCGCATTGCCGTCGCGGCGCGGGCCTGCATCGAAGAGGGCGACGCCATATTGCTTGATTCGGGCAGCACCGTTTACGCGCTGGCGCGCCTTTTGTGCGTGCAGCCGGCGGGGGTCACGGTATTTACCAACTCCCTGAAGGCGGCGCAGCTTTTGCAGGAGGGCGGCGTGCACACCTATTTGTTGGGCGGACGGGTGCGCGCCTCCAGCGGCGCGGTAACGGGAACATGGGCGCTTGAACAACTTTCGCAAATCCGCGTACAGAAGGCCTTTTTGGGCACCAGCGGTTTCGCCCGGCGCCAGGGGCCCTGCATCGAAAGTTTTGAGGAAGCGCAAATCAAGCAGGCCATGATGGCCTGTGCGCAACAGAAAATACTGTTGGGCGACAGCGGCAAGGCCCGCCGCTCGACGTTGATACAGTACGCGTGCTGGCAGGAATTGGATATGATGATTACGGATCGCGGCCTGGACGAGGAAACCGGAAAGGAAATCGCGCAACATGTGCGGGTGATGACGGTATGACGCAGCAAACGGGAATCGTGTTCGGCATTCAGCCCTTTTCCATTCACGACGGCCCTGGCATCCGCACGGCGGTTTTTCTCAAGGGTTGCAACCTGCGCTGCGTCTGGTGCCACAACCCCGAAAGCCTGGATGCGCGCCCGGAAATTTCCGTGATGGCCGAGCGCTGCATCGGCTGCGGGCAGTGTGCGCGCGTCTGCCCCGCGCATTTGCATATCGTTTCGGACGACGGCCGCGTTTTGCACGCGCATGATCCGCGCGCCTGCACCTTCTGCGGCCGCTGCGAGGAAGCCTGCCCCGTAGACGCCATTCGCGTCATGGGCCGGCCGATGACTGTGGACGAGGTGCTGGCCAAGGTTTGCCGCGACCGGCGGTTTTACGGCGACAAGGGCGGCGCTACGTTTACCGGCGGCGAGCCGATGATGCAATACGATTTCCTCCGCGCGTTGGCAAGCGGCGCGGCGCAGGAAGGCATCGGCGTTTATATCGAAACAAACGCCACCGCGCCGTGGGAGAAGTACGAGGCGCTTTTGCCCTGGACAAATGGTTTCCTCATCGACTACAAGCTGACCGACCCTGCGGCGCACAAGCGCTGGACGGGCGCGGACAACGCCGCCATTGTGGAAAACATCGGCCGTTTTGCCGCCTGTGGAAAGGACGTGGTGCTGCGCTGCCCGATCATTCCCGGCGTCAATGACGACGACGGCCACTTTGCCGGCATCGCCGCGCTCACGGCGCGCTATCCGGGCATTCGCGGCGCGGAGTTGATGCCCTATCACCGCTTTGGCACGGCCAAGGCGCGCCAGATCGGCTGGGACGAGGCGCACATTGTCGATTTTACCGTGCCGGACGAAGAACAAACGGCGCAATGGAAACGGAAAATCGCCGCCATGGGCGGCAAGCTGATCGACGCGATTGGGGAGGAAAAATAGCATGATGACCGAAAGAATCCGGCTGATGCAGGAACATGTAAACGCGCTCAACGATGCGGGCGCGCGCAGGACGTGCTTTTACCCGCTCGCCTACGAATCCCTGAAAACGACGCGCGGCGAAAGCATACAGATGCGCCGCGCCAAAGCCCAGGCGCATATCCTCGAAAACGCGCCCTTGGCGGTGCATCCCTACGAGTTGATCGTGGGCAGCATGACGGACTTTTCGCCCGTCAACGAGCGCGTGCTCACCAAGGAGGAACAGCGCGCCAAGGCGCATGCCGTCATGGACGCCTACCGCGAGCGCAAGCGCAGCCAGCGCGAGGCGCAGAAGGACCGAAGCACCATCAAGACCTTTGAGGCCGAGTTTACCACCCGCAAGAGCCGCTGGGCGCTGATGAGCCGCGTCTACCACGACGCCAGCATCACCTATGCCGAGCTGCAGGATCTGATTGCGGAAATGAAGCGCGATTACGCCGGCGCGGAAGACCTGGAACCATACGAGTTCGGCCGCGAATTGGAGCGCGCCTTCAAAATTGACTATGGCGCCGAGGTGAAACAGGAAATCGACAGCCTGCCCTGGTTTGCCGCCAACCATTTGAGCCTGAATTACGGCCGCATCGTCCACACCGGCTTTGGGGCGCTGATTCGCGATTTGGAGGCGCGCAAAAATGCCGGCGGCGGCGAGTATTACGAGGCGGCCCTGTTGGTAGCGCGCGCCGCCAGCGGCCTGGTGGCGCGCTATGCCGGGCGCGTGCGTGAAGAGGCGCAGTGGGCCGACGGGGTAAGGCGCGGAGAATTGCTGTCCATTGCCGCCATGCTCGAAAAACTCAGTACCGAACCGGCCGGCAGCTTCCGCGAAGGCGTGCAGCTCATGTGGCTTTTGCACATTATGGCCAGCTTTTTGTGGAGTTCGGCGCTATCGTTCGGCCGCTTTGACCAGTATATGTACGACCTGTACGCCGCCGATATTGAAAAGGGCGCGATAACGCGCGACGAGGCCGAGGAACTTCTGTGCTGCCTGTGGCTGAAGATCAACGAACCCTGCCTGCGCACGGTGCAGAGCATGACGCTGGGCGGCGTCACCCCCGAGGGCGAGGACGCGGCCAATTCCCTCACGTATCTGTGCCTGGACGTGGTGGAGGAAATGAAGCTGCCCTACCCGAACGTGGGCGTGCGCATCAACGACAAAAACCCGCCTGAATTGCTGAAGCGGGCCACCAAGTCCATCAGCGCCGGCGCCGGCCAGCCGATGGTGATGACCGACAGCGTGTGGATTGCCAACCTCAAAAAACTCGGCTATGCGGACCGCTATGCCAACGACTATTACAACATGGGTTGCGTGGAAATTATGATTCCCGGCAAGATGCAAAACTGGGGCGTTACGGAACCCATTGCCTTCCCGATGCTCTATGATACGCTTTTTGACCGCCTGCGCCGCGGCGAAGTGCGCGCCGATACGTTCGAAGCGTTCGAACGCGCCTATCTGGACGTGCTGCGCGAGGAAGTGTCTGCCGACTATCAGGAGGCGCTTTGCAAAATTGCCGACAAGCCCCGGCGCTGCTATGACCCCTTCGCCTCTCTGATGATCGACGGCTGCATCGAGACCGGGAAGGATATGTTCCAGGGCGGTTCGGAATTGGGCACCCACTGGTGCTTCTACGCCTACGGCCTGGGCACTGCCGCGGACGCCATGGCGGCGGTGAAAAAGCACGTATACGAAGACGGCCGCCTCACCATTGAGGAAATGGCCGATGTGCTGGCGCGCGACTTTGCGGGCGACGAGGCTTTGCGCCTGCGCCTGGAAAACAAAACGCCGCACTACGGCAACGACGACGCCTATGTAGACGCGCTGGCCAAACGCATTCTCAGCGCCTTTGACGACCAGGTGTTTGCCTACAACGACCCGCAAAACCCCAACAAGTTCGTCAACACGCTGTTTGGCTATTTCTTCCACATTTACCATGGCGAAATCACCGGCGCCACGCCCAACGGCCGCCACAAGGGCGAAACCTTCAGCGACAGCATGGGTCCCTCGCAGGGCAAGGATGTGGAAGGCCCCACCAAGATGCTCGGCACGGTGCTCAGCCTGGACCACAGCGCGGTAACCGGCGGCTATGCCCTCAATGTCAAAATCAACCCTTCGCTGGTAAAAAGTGACGCGGGCCGGGAGGCGCTGTGTACGCTCATGCGCGGCTATATCGACGCGGGCGGCCCACAGGTGCAGTTCAACTTTGTGGACGCGGAAACGCTCAAAAAGGCCAAGCTGGAGCCGCAAAAGTATCGCAATCTCATTGTGCGCGTCGGCGGCTACTGCGAATACTTCGTCAACCTGGACAGCGCCCTGCAGGATGAGATTATCACCCGCACGGTACACGATTTGTAAACCGAAGCCGGCGTGGCCGCAAACGGTTTTTACCAGTTCAAACCGAACGCTGTGCAATGGAAGGCCGCCCGGTTCCCGCAAGGCTCTCGGGGGCATGCCGGCGCATTGCCCCTCCATTGTACAGTTTCCGCGTTCAAAAGGGACGGTGGCGAACGCTTTTTCCGCCGCGGCGGGGTTGGGTTTTTGGGTAACGCAGCGCCGCGCGCGCCTTCGCCAGGTGGCGTCGGAACGAAAAATTCCCGCCAACATCCATTTTGAAAACGCACACAGAGGAAGCGACGCCTTGCCGCCTGCGGGCGGCCGCTGCGAAAAAGAGGCGAATACAGAAACAGGAGGCAATCCGTATGCTTGTCAAGGGAGTGCGCATGTACGGCAAGTCCGATTTGCGCTTTGAAACGTTCGACATTGGCGAAATGGGCGAAGAGGAACTTCTGGCGCGCGTGGTGACGGACAGCCTGTGTATGTCCACGCACAAGGCCGCGCTGCAGGGCAGCGATCATCGCGCCGTGCCGGACGGCATCGACCAAAATCCGGTTGTGGTCGGGCATGAATTCTGCGCTGTGGTTGAAAAGGTCGGCGCGCGTGCGGCGACGGACCTCCGGGTGGGCGATGTGTTCACCGTGCAGCCGAAGATGTTCCTGGATGGCGAGGTGCGCGGGCCCGGCTATTCGTTTGCGGCCTACGGCGGCGATATTACCTACATCCGCGTGCCCAGGGAGGCGCTGGAGGGCAATTACCTGCTGCCCTATCGAGGCAAGGGCTATTTCCGGGCTTCGCTCACCGAGCCGTATTCCTGCCTCATCAGCGCGCTGCGCGCACAGTACCACCTGGCCCCCAATCACAAAGACCACGTCATGGGCCCGCGCGCGGGCGGCTGCATGGCCGTGCTGGCCGGCGGCGGCCCCATGGGCATGGGCATGGCGCAGTGTGCCATGGGTATGGAAAATCGCCCCGAACTGATCGTCGTTACCGATGTGGACGCCCAACGCGTCCAGCGCGCCCGGAAGCTGCTTGTGCCGCAAAACGGCGTGCGGGTGGAAGTGGTCGATACCAGCGGCGTGGAGGACGTGCCCGCCCTGCTTCGCCAGATCGCCGGTGGGCGCGGGTTTGACGACGTGATGATCATGGCCCCCGTGCCGGCGGTGATCGCCCAGGCGGACGCCATCAGCGGCGAGGACAGCTGCATCAGCTTTTTTGCGGGGCCGACGCGCAAGGACTTCTTCGCTCCGGTAAATTTCTACGACGTACACTATAACGACAAGCACATACTGGGCACCTCCGGCGGCGACATCGGCGATATGCGCGAGGCCATTGAAAAGATTTCCTCGGGGGAAATCCGCGCCGAGGTCATGGTTTCGCACATCGGCGGACTCAACGCCGTGACCGACACCACGCTGCGCCTGCCCTCCATCCCCGGGGCCAAGAAGCTGATTTACTGCGGCCTGGATCTGCCCTTGACCGCCATTGCGGATTTCGCCGCGCTGGGGGAAAGCGACCCCATGTTTGCGCGCCTGCACCGCATTTGCGAGGCGCACGACGGCCTCTGGAGCGAGGAGGCCGAGGCGGAACTGCTCAAGTCGGCCAGGAAAATCTGACCGCCCGGTAAGCCCAGGCTAAGCAAGTACGGCTGCTTTTCAACCGGCGCTTGAGTTGCAAGGCTGGCGGCCCTTCAGGCGGAGGAAAGCACAGGCAGTCGTTGCTCTTGCAAGTGTTTTCCAGACTGGTGGGCCGCCTTGCGGCGCAGTATCCAGAGTGCCTGGCAAGCCTAAGCGAAGATAAGCGCAGCTATTTTTTAACGTGAAGCCGGGTTCGCAAGGCTGGTGGCCTTTGGGCGGAGAGAAGCGCGGGCGGCGTTGTTCCTGCAAGCGTTTTCCGACCGGCGAGCCGCCGTGCGGCGCAGTATTCATAGGGCTAGGCAAGCACGGCTGCTTTTCAGTCGGAATCGGATTTTGCGATGCAGAGCGGCCTTTGGGCAGAGAGAAGCGCGGGTGACCGTCGCTCTTGCAAGCGTTTTCCCGACTGGTGGGCCGCCTTGCGCCGCAGCATCCAGACCGTCCGGCAAGCCAAGACGGAGATAAGTACGGCTGCTTTTCAATCGGAATCGGGTTTTGCGATGCAGAGCGGTCTTTGAGCGGAGAGAAGCACAGGCGACCGTTGCTTTTGCAAACGTTTTCCGACCGGCGAGCCGTCTTGCGCCGCAGTATCCATAGGGCTAGGCAAGATCAGAAGGAGAGAAGCGCAGCTATTTTTCAACGTGAAGCCGGATTTGCAAGGCCGGCGGCCTTTGGGCGGAGAGAAGCGCGGACGGCGTTTTCTCCGCGGGTGCAAGTGTTTTTCCAAAATCCCGGCAGAGGCAAAGAGGCGGTCTGCGCCGCCAATGTTCTGGCCGCCCGCTGGGAGCGGCGCAAATGGGACGAGAGCCTCCGCAGAGGCGCATTTCGGCGGATGCGGCCCCGGCGATGTCCGGGAAACCGCGTCCGCTCTGTTTTTGGGGCGCAGGAAAAACCGCGATGGCCGGAAGCGGTTCAGAAGCTGAGCCTCATGCGATTTTTGTTTTCAAGGGGCGTCTACGGATGTGGTTTCCGCCGCAGGCAGGTTCCGGCCAATACAGTGCTGCTGCGCCCCTCTGCCAAATCGTGTCGGAGCGAAAAGCGTCCGTATAATCCTTTCTGAAACGCGCTTTCTGCGGCTTTGCCATCGCTTGGCATTGCAAATGTTTGAGCCAGCGTACAAAACCTGCGAATTCTCCGCGAAACGCTGGTTCCCCTGAAACGAGGATTTCAGGCGGTTGAAAAGTTACAAAACCGTTTTTCGAAAGCGTTGTCTGGCGGAAAGGCTTTGCATCCTTGCGAAATTATCGCCGCTTTCGCTGCGGGAAGCGCCGTCTCTGAATAATGACGGTTTTCACCGCATTTCCGCGGCCGCGGCCGTAGGAACTTTGCGAACTTTCTCTCTCCAAAGGTTTTTGACAGGATGAAATCCCCGCGGAATGTTTTTTCCTTTTTATCGCTCCTTGGCGCGCGACTGCACAAAGCCAAATTGATCGGCAGGGCAGGGGAGGGCGCAACAGCGCGATTGGCTGGCGATAACTCTGTCGGGCGCGCAAAGGCCCGCGAAGACGCCTGCGCCTGTGGAGGCGTACGTCATGGCTCCCAAGTCATCTCCCCGTTACGGCAAGCCGTCGCCTAACGGCATGTTGCCTGGCGACACCCCGAGCGCGCGCCGCAATCCCGGCCAGGAGGCCGTCTTTTGTCCGCCTGTGTTGGGCGGAGTGCGCCGGATTTTCTGCCGTATGTCAAAAATATGCGTTTTGCCGTCGCCTCGGGGCAGAAAATGTGCTATACTATCCATGAAAAAACAAGCAGACGCGCCGACGGGCGCAAAACTGTGAAAGAAGGAGGCTTTTGCGATGAAAGTGGTTATTGTCGGCGGCGTTGCCGGCGGGGCTTCCGCGGCGGCGCGCATCCGCCGCTTGGACGAGCGGGCGGAGATTGTGATGTTCGAACGCTCCGGGTACGTTTCCTACGCCAACTGCGGCCTGCCTTATTACGTGGGCGGCGCGATTGAAGAAGAAAGCGCGTTGACGCTGCAAACGCCCGCGAGCTTCCGGGCCCGTTTCAACATAGACGCGCGGGTGCGCCACGAAGTTGTGAAGATCGA
This sequence comes from uncultured Clostridia bacterium, assembly GCA_904420265.1. Lineage (GTDB taxonomy): Bacteria > Bacillota > Clostridia > Christensenellales > Aristaeellaceae > Pullichristensenella. The sequence goes on along the minus strand of CAJFUU010000352.1, from coordinate 1,175 downwards.
CCGCGCCCGCAAGGCGGTAACCGTGCGCGCGCTGGAGACGGGCGAAACGTTTGAAGAGCCTTACGACAAGCTGGTGCTTTCCCCGGGCGCGAAGCCCATTGTGCCCAACTTGCCGGGACTGGACGGAGCGAATGTGTTTACGCTGCGCACGGTGGAGGACGCCCTGCGCATCCGCCGTTATGTGGAGCAGAACCGCCCGCAGACGGCTACGGTGATCGGCGGCGGCTTCATCGGCCTGGAAATGGCCGAAAACCTGACCGAACAGGGCGTGCGCGTGACCGTGGTGGAAAAAATGCCGCAGCTTCTGGGTCCGCTGGATGAGGACATGGCCGCCTTTGTGCACGCCAAGTTCCGCGCCAAGGGCGTGGCGCTGGCGCTGGGCAGCGCCGTGACCGGCGTCGAGCAGCGGCCCGAAGGCGTATTTACGCTGCTGGATAACGCCCCTGCGCTGGGCGCGCAAATGGTGGTTCTGGCCATTGGCGTTTCCCCCGACACCGCGCTGGCTCGAGAGGCTGGCCTGGAGACGGGCGCGAAGGGCGCCATTGTCGTCGACGGCCACATGCGCACTTCCGACCCGGATATCTATGCCGTGGGCGACGCCGTGTTGGTGCAAAACGGCGTTTCCGGCGCGCCGGCGCTCATTGCCCTGGCCGGGCCGGCCAACAAGCAGGGCCGCGTGGCCGCGGACAATATTTGCGGCGGCGACAGCGTTTACAGGGCCTCGTGGGGTTCCTCGGTGGTCAAGGTATTCGACATGACCGCCGCCGCCACCGGCCTTAACGAGCGCGCGGCGCAGACGGCCGGCCTGGCCTATGACAAGGTGGTGCTGTCTCCTGCCAGCCACGCTTCCTATTATCCCGGCGGCAGGGTTATGACCATGAAGGTGATCTACGAAAAGGGCAGCCTGCGCATCCTCGGCGCGCAGATTGTCGGCTTCGACGGCGTGGATAAGCGCATCGACGTGTTGGCCACCGCCATGCAGGCCGGTATGACCGCAGTGCAGCTCAAGGAGCTGGACCTTGCTTACGCGCCGCCGTATTCTTCCGCCAAGGATCCGGTCAACATGGCGGGGTTCATGATTGAAAACATCGAAACCGGCAAGGTGAAACAGTTCCATTATGCCGATTTGTCACACCTGCCCGAAAACGCCCAGCGCTTGGATGTGCGCACGCCGG
>CAJFUU010000351.1 GCA_904420265.1 uncultured Clostridia bacterium | reverse complement strand
CGTTACCCAGTTGCCTTCCCTGACGCAAAGGGGCCCCATTGTATCTTAATTAGGGTTATTTGCCATATCAAAGCAAGCTGTAAAACGCTTGTTCTGTCTTTTTTCAAAACGCAGAGCGCGCTCGCGCCGCCGCTTTTTCCTTCCAACTGCGATTCGCTTCGCCGGGTTCGCAGTTGCCTTGCCGCCCTGTGGGCGGCTTTTTACATGCGGGGAGAGATCAATTCTAACAGCCCCGCTCACGCCGGAGCAAAGCCGCCCTGCTCCGGCTTGCTTTTTGCCTGGGCAGAAGAATGAGCTGTCCGCCCGCCTCCTTGCCTTGCGTTATTCGCAAAAAGTCGTGCCCCGGCACACCGGTTCGGTTGTAAGCGCCCTCACGATGGCGCGCGCCGCTAACTTTTGTGCGTTCAAGGGTTCAAGGCCCGCCACAAAATCTCTATATGGATTGGGTATGCTGCGCCCGGACGGACGCATTCGCGTTTCAGGCTCGGTTTTTGTGCTTTGGACGTTTGCTTCATGGCTGCCAAAAAAGGAAGAACCCGGAAGCGATCCGCGTTCGAAGAGGAGGCTCCTTTTGGCGTATTGCGGCGGGTATTCATTCCGCAATGGCCAGACGGATTGGGGCGGCGTGGTTTGCATCCTGTCTGCATCTGGGGAATGGAAGCGGAACGCGCAAGGACGCGGGCGTCCATTTTTGGGACAAAACAGAGGAATAGAGCCGGTCAAAAGGTCAAACTTGGAAAGGCACACTTTCCTCAGAGGAATCGAAGGCAAGCGCGGGCAAATGCTTTGAACAACCGGCATCTCGCCGCTGTTTTGGATGATAAAGCCTGTAAACGCAAAAATAGTCCAGATGAAACAGAGAACAGAAGCAATTTATGCTTTCTTCGGAGTATTTGCCAAACCCTGCAGGAGTGTCAAATGCAGTCGCAAGGCGACAAACTTCGCCAAAAGGCGAAATTTCAGGCCGTCAAAACCCTCATGAGAACGCGAGAGGGCGGAAGCCCTTTCGAAGTTTAATCGTACCTGACGGCGTGTATGTCGGAGATGGGGAGATTTTTGCATTGGGAAATACCATTTCCTTAAGCGAAAATTGGAAAGGGTGGCCGGAGACGCAAAAATCTTTCGGATTCTGCGGTTTCATCAAAAGCGGAATTGCCACGGCTCAAATTGAAAATTTGAGACGCGGCGCCCGGCGGGAGAGATGCCTCCATCCGCCAGCTTGTCAAAAATACTTTTTTGACAGGCTGAAACTTTGTCAAGGGGCGAAGTTTCCTTGCCTGCTGCGCTTGCGGTCTGCGGTCGCTTGCGTCCACGCCACTATTCCATGTCCTGCGGTGTTCTCATCGCTCTGGCAGATTGCCGTCTTTGTCAACGGGTAGGCCCCGTTCTGTACACGGCGGGGCTTTGCCAGGCATTTTTCGCCATTTTTTCGACGGGCGCGCAATTCGTACTCCGAAGACAGCTTTTTTATTTGCCACTCTTGCAATGAGACCTGACGGGATGCAAGAGCCTGTGGTGCATGGAGATGCCCGCCCTGTCACCGTTTGGCCAAGGCGGGCGCCTTTTTATCATGGGACGGATAGCGGCAAGCGTTCGTCCCTCCGGCTGCAAGGGCGCGGAGAAAATGCGGCAAGCGCATTGTTGGAAAAGCTTGCTTTACCGGAACCCCCTCGTCAGGGGGATCAGGCAGAGCAGCGCGATGATTCCCACAAGGCCCAGCACGATGCCCAGGATCATGTTGCTCCACACCATCGACATGCACATGCCCACGCCCAGCAACAACGCGCCGGCAATGCCCAGGAGCGCCGTTCCGATCGTCTTGGGCGAAAGGTGGATGGGCGCTTTGCCTTCCATTTTCCTCCAGATAAACACCATCGCCAACAGCACCACCGCGCCCAGAGCGCCCATTATGCAGCCGGGGACGAAGGCGTTCCACTCGGGAATCAGGCACATGCACATGCCGATGGCAAAGAGGATGCCGCCGGTCGTGCTGAGAATCATCGCTACAAAACTGCTCTTTTTCATGGGGAATCTTCCTTTCTCGATTGCTGTTGTCATGTTCTGCGTTGTCTTGTCAGTCTTCCTGTTCCCTGGACGCCTTTGCCGCCGCGATGCGTTCTTCCGCTTTGGCCTTGCGGCGGTTCGCGTCTTCCATCCGCGCGTTTTGCTCTGCGGCAAAGGCCTTTGCCAAAGCGCCGCGCTGGGCCTTGGCTTCCTCCCGGTTCGCCCGGCTTTCCGCCTTAACGGCCGCAAATTCCGCCTTGTCCGCCGCATGTTGCATGCGGGCGTTTTCCTTCATGTCCTCGAATGCCTTTGCAAAGAATCCCTGCTTCTTTTCCATGGCCGTCGCTCCTTTCCGGATTGCGGATGTATTGTACCGCCGCTTTGTTTGGGATGTTTTTGAAAATCGTTTCCGAATTATGAATGGCCGGCCGGTATGCCGGGTGCGGCGCTTTGCTGTGAACCGCCCTGGCCAGAACCGCTTTTTCGCCGCGCTCCTTCCGGATTTTCTTGACGAAAGCGCAAAAAAGCGGCCCTGTTTTCAAAGGCCGCCGCGGTGAAGCCGCAAAAAGCGCTCATCCATGCATCAGAGCCAGTCCCTTTTTGCAGACCTCCTCAATTTCATCGCGCTTGTTCTCAATCAGCGGTTCCACCCGCTGTGCGCGCAGTTTGGCCACGCGCCTGTACACAAAATACGCCCCGCCCCAGCCGGTAAAACCGGGAACGGCCAACACCACGCACAGCCAAACGATGGGCGGCGCCGCCGTGACTGCGAACGTTGCGCCCGCCATAAACGCCGTGCCCAAGAGCGCCACCATCAGCGCGGCCATCGTTGCCCGGCCGTGGATGGACGCCCGCAACGCCTGTATCACGTCCATACAGGCTTCAAACTGCCGCTCCAGGCGCGTCAATTCCACCTTGTTGAGTATGTGCCGGTTGCGCTTCAGAGCGAGCCTGACCATGTCGCCGCCCGCGTTTTCCGGCTCGCGCTCTGCCTGCCAACCGAAGCATTCATATCCGTCCAGATATTGGGAGAGCCGCGCGCGTTCCACCACGGCTTCCTTGTAATCGTTGGCAACAAAGGTTTTTTTCTCTGCCTGGTTCATTTTGCTCACCCTCATTTTTGCGGAATGATCACTGTGAATGTCGTGCCCTGGCCCGGGGCGCTTTCCACGGCGATTTGGCAGTCCATCATCTCCAGCACGCGCTTTACCAGCGCCAGCCCCAGGCCGTTGCCCTCGGTGGCGTGGGAAGTATCGCCCTGATAGAATTTTTCGAACACGCGCGCGCGGGTTGCCTCGTCCATGCCGCAGCCCGTGTCCGATACGCGCACGACAACGCCCTCTTCCGTTGCCGATTCCGCGAGCGTCACCGTGCCGCCCGCTTCCGTGAACTTAAAGGCGTTGGAGAGCAGATTTGTCCATACCAATTCCATCAGCCCCGCGTCCAGGCAAACCTCGCGCGCGTCCTCCATGTCCGCCTCGAATGCCATGCCCTTCTTCTCCCAGGCGCTTTCAAACTGCAACGCGCATTCGGCAAGCTGGGCGCAAAGGTCGTAGGCCTCCGGCTGCGGGGAAATCGTCTGCTTCTCCAGCTTGTTGAGCTTGAGAATGTCCGTAATCAGCGTAGAGAGCCGTCTGGAGGCGTGAATAATCGTCTCCACATGCTCTTGCCGCTCCTGCGGGGAGAGGCTTTCGTTGCGCAGAAGTTCGGCGGTGTTCATCACCACCGCGATGGGCGTTTTGATTTCGTGGGAGACGTTGGAGAAAAACTCGGTTTTGAGCGTTTCGATGGAACCCAGGGCTTCCACCATGCGGTTGAAGTCCTCCGTCAGCGCGTCCAGGCAGTCCAGATGATCGGGCGTGTGGACGGGCGGGAGATACACGGAAAAATCGCCCCGGGCGACCTGCCCGGCGGCGCTGGCGATGCGGCGGATCGGTTCCTCATAGAACTTGCGCGTTTGCCGCTGGATATACAGCGTCATGCCCACCGCTACCGCCACCCAGTAGAGCAGCACCACATGCACCAGCACGATTTCATTGCCGCCCGTCTCGTGCAGCAGCGTAATCAACCCCACATGCACG
>CAJFUU010000350.1 GCA_904420265.1 uncultured Clostridia bacterium | reverse complement strand
TCGGGGCAAAACCGTGTAAACTATCCTTATTCTACGACAGGCCTTTTATTTCCCTGTCCGTTGAACAGGGTACTGTCCAAAGGAAACAGGGGCAATTTTCGCTTCCTGCGTCAGCTGCACTTGCAGTCTGCAGTCACTTACGTCCGTGTAAGATCCCCTGCCTGCAAGTTTGCTTCCTTTGCTTGCAGGCTTTCGCATCGCTCCGGCAGTCTGTTGACTTTGTCAACATCCTGGTTTTCGCCAAAGGTGAAACTGCCACGGCGCAAATTGAAAATTTGAGACATGGTACCCGGCAGGGGAGATACTCTCCGTCCGGCAGTTTGTCAAAGACGCCTTTTTGACAAGCTGCGCGCATATTCAAATGCGCTTCGGCGCCTGCCTTACCCTCCAAACGAGCCTGCAAACTTTTTATTGCCCTTCGCTTCACGCCTGCGCCCCGGATAAACGCCTTTTTGCCGGGCATTTGTGGAAATTCCAAACCCGGATGGAGCCTTCGGTAAACAATTCCGGAACCTTGCGAAGTTCCGGCAATAACGGCCGGTTCGCTGTTCAATGCCAATTTTTGGTATGCAAGCTATTTTGATTTGCCCGTCCCCCGGCTGTTTTATCAGGCGCTTTCTGCGCTTTGTTCCTGCGGCCAACAGTCGCCCAATCGAAATTGCTCCATTGCTTCGGATATATCGTCTGGGAAGGAAAGCCGCCGCGACGCCCCCCAAAACCGCCGCGAACGGGCAGGCCCCGCATGGAGAGATAAACGTCCGGAAGGACGGCCATCGCCGTCTGTGGGATCGGGGGCGCCGCAAGCCCGTACAAACAGGCCCAACGGTTTCAGGGCATGCGCCGGTTCAGGGGCATTATGACCGGCGCCGCTTCCGCGTCCACGGCGGAATTTGCGAAAGCGCCATGGCCGTTTCAGCGCGAGGGTTTGAACAAACTGTAAACGAAGCGGGGATTTTTGACGTTCTCATAAAACCTTTACAAAGCGGCAAGACTTTTTGGCCGGAATATGCTATAATGTAAGCTGGGATTGCAAAATCCCGGCGGGGCGTCCCGCGCGTTTATACGCAAGGAGGAATACGGCTTGGTATCCGACCCATTCAGTACGCTTGTTCTGATGTTTCTGCTTGTTATAGCCGCTGCATTTTTGCGCGCGGCGGAGGCGGCCGCCCGCCAGATTGGCGATTCCGCGCTGGAAAAGAACAGCCCCGCCGCCCGGTTTGCCGCCGCCTGTGAAAACCGCTTCGGCGGCCCGGACGCGGCTTTCGGCCTGTTGTTCGCAGGCGCGTGCGCGTGCGCCTTCGCGGGGCTGGGGCGGCCCTTTTCCAACTGGTTGGAGGGGTTCATTGGCTCGGCGTTTTTGCGCTCCTTATTTACGGGCGTGGGGCTGTGGCTGCTTACGGGCGTGTTGTTCACCGCCGTGGCCGCCCTTTTGCCCACCTATGTGGCTTCACGCGCGCCGGAAAAAACGCTGGAGCGCGCCCTTGGCCCGGCGCGGTGTTTGCTGGCGGCGCTCAAGCCGCTCCTGTTGCTTTCGCATGGCCTGGCGGGCTTGCTGCTCAAGCCCTTTGGCGTTCCGGCCGTGGCGCTTGCCGAACGCGTGACCAAGGAAGAAATCCGCATGATGGTAGACATCGGCGAGGAAAAGGGCGAGATCGAAGCCGACGAAAAGCAGATGATCGAAAACGTATTCGAGTTCAACAACACCACCGCCGAGGAATGCATGGTGCACCGCAAGGACGTTACCGCCATCGGCGTGGACGACGCGGCGGAAGACATCCTCAAAACCATCCGCGAAAGCGGCCTTTCGCGCTTCCCGGTTTATGGCGAGGATATGGACGACATCCTGGGCGTGCTTACGTCGCGCGATTACCTGCTCAACGCCTGTTCCGGACAGGAGAAGCCGCTGCGCGAACTGCTGCGCCCGGCCTATTTCGTGCCCGAAACGCTGCGCGCAGACCTGCTCTTTTCCGAAATGCAGAAGCGCAAACAGCATTTGGCCATTGTTGTGGACGAATATGGCGGCACCAGCGGCCTGGTGACGATGGAGGACTTGCTGGAAGAGATTGTCGGCAATATTTACGATGAATTTGACCCCCAGGACGGCGAGGAGATTATCCCCCTGGGCGACGGCCGCCTGCGCGTGAGCGGTTCGGTGGACCTGGACGTGCTGGGCAAGCGCCTGGGCGTGGAATTGGGCGCGGAGGAGGACTGCGATACGCTCGGCGGCCTGGTGTTCAGCCGCCTGGCGGAAATTCCCTCCGACGGCGAGCGGCCCGTGGTGGAATGCCTGGGCGTGCGCGTAAGCGTAGAGCAGATACTGGATCGCCGCGTGGCCTGGGCCGTGGTGGAAAAGCTGCCAGAGGCGGAGAATTCGGCGGAAACGGCGCGCACCGCGCTGGCAAAACAGATACAGACAAAATAAGGAGGACATGGATCATGTTGAAGGGCGTTCCCAGCATTCTCACCCCGGAACTTCTCAAGATCATGATGGAGATGGGCCACGGCGACGAAATCGTCATCGGCGACGGCAATTATCCGGCGGCGTCCACGGCCAAGCGCCTGGTGCGCCTTGACGGTCACGGCGTGTGCGAAATTCTCGACGCCATGCTCAAGTTCATGCCGCTGGATACCTATGTGGACGAACCGGTGTTCCTGATGGAAAAGACCCCTGGCGACGATGCGGATACCTCCATCTGGAACCAGTATCGCGCCATTGTGGACAAGCATCAGCCGGATGTGAAAATTGGCCACATCGAGCGCTTTGCTTTCTACGACCGCGCCCGCCAGGCCTACGCCGTGGTGGCCACGGGCGAAACTGCGCTTTATGCCAACATTATTTTGAAAAAAGGCGTGGTAAAGTGAACTGCGGGCGGCCTTTGACCGTCTAATACTGCAAGGCCGTCCGCTGCATGGCGGTCGGGCGGGCGCTAAAGCCGTTCGGCGGCCCGTGTGGATAGGGAAGCGGACGCCCGCCGCCCCTCCAAATTTGTTCGCGCCGGGGAGCGGCGTTCTGCAAAGGGGTTGCCTGCGAAAGATGTTCGCATTTTCGCCGCGCGTTTCGCCGGAAACGATTCTGCGGGCGGCTTTGCCGGCCTTTTGACAAGCTGATCGTCCGCCGCATGGCGGATGGGGAAAGAGAGGAAATACAGATGAAGGGAATTCAAAAACTTCTGGCGCTTGCGCTCGTCCTGCTGATGCTGCTGTTGCCGGCGGCCGTGGCGGAGGAAACCGGTTCGGTGGAGGCGTGGAGGCTGACGTTGTCCGACCCGGTGGTAACCATGAACGGCGCTGAACTGGCGAACCTGGAGGGCGTAAGCCTGGAAGGCACGCTGGCTGCCGGCGAGGATGTCCAAACGCTGATTCTGCGCCTGCTGGGCGGCGAAGAGGTTGCCGCCGAGGGTTATGCTTCCTTTGACGGCCGCCAGGTTCTGCTGGGCGCGGACGGCCTGAGCAACGTGTTCGTCCTGCCACTGGAGCGCATGCTGGGCGCGGGCAGCATGGAGGCTTTTGACGCGCTGGGCAACCTCTTCTCGGAGGAGACTGCAGACGGCGTGCTGGACGTCTATATGGATTTCCTTGTCTCGTATTATGAGGCGCTTGCGCAGACGCGCGTCGATTTGGGCACGCAGACCATCGAATTTTCCACGGGCCCCATGGAGGCGCAGGGCTATTCCTACACCATCACCGCTGAGATGCTGGAGGAATACATTGCGGATCTTGAGGGGGCGCTCTTTGAAATTCCCGCCTTCCAGCAGGCGCTGGACGGCGCGCAGGTCAGCGCGGACATCCGGCCGGACGGATACAACGAGGAAAAGGACGGCCAGCCGGCCGATGAGGTTGCGTTTGGCGACATGACCCTAACGTATTGGATTGTGGGCGACGCGTCCGCTCCGGAAGCCATACGCATGGAAGAAACGATGGATGGCGTGCAGCCTATTTCGTATACGGGGGAGTACATCCTTCAGGAAGACGGCAGCTATGCTGTCGAGTGTGAAATGGAAATGACGTACGCGGGAAGAGAAAGCATAATTATGCAGCTGGAAGGCGTTATGGATTGGGGATACGGCATCACTTTCGCGCTTCTGCATCCCGATAACGCTGAAGCAATGCTTGAAAATATGTTTGATCTTTCCGGCACGATGATGGACGTTACCATTACCATGGACATGGGCGAGGAAGGCTATGCGGAGGGCGACATTGCGCTCTATCCGCAGGGTTACACGGAGGATAACGCCGAGATGTCTACGCTGCAGGCCAATATAAACATGAACATCGGCGGCGAGAACGTGTTCTTCATTCTGGACGGCTATTCCTGGCCCGCCGACGGCGTTGAGTACGACTACGACGAAGTATACGGCATGATGCAGTTCGGAACCGCCGAGGAAAACCAGACCATCGAATTGATCCTGCACGACCAGCACCAGGACGGTTACGAATACTACGCCGCGCGGCTGGACGTCTCCAGCGGCCAGACGGGCACGCAGAGTTTGTACTACACCTATGAAGGCGATTATGCCGTCAACGAATTTGGCGATGAGGATCACACCGGTCTTCTGGCGTTGGGTTTCGGCATGAGCCTCGGCGGAGTCAACGCCAACTATGAAGCCGCGCTGAACGTCGGCATCGCGCATGAAACGATGGACGCCGCCCAGTTGCCGGCCATAGAGGGCGAAACGGTGGATATCCGCATGATCGACGAAAAGGTCGAGGAGCAGTTGAGCACCGAAAGCCAGGTCATGTTGATGCGGGCGACGAGCATACTGTTGCAGAACGCGCCCGGCCTGCTGGAACTGATGAGCGAAATGGGAGCCTTCTAAGACCCCTTGCGATTTGCGCCGTCCGCTTTTCCAGGCGGACGGCGCAGCTTGTCAAAAGGCTTTTGATAAGCTGGCGGGCGGGGAAGCAAGATTCCCCGCCGGGCGCCGCGGCTCAAATTTTCAATTTAAGCCGCGTCAGTTTTGCCTTTGGCGAAACCCAGAGCGCAGACAAAGCCAGCAAACGCAAGAATTGTCCAGATAAGAAGGAAACCCGGGGCAATTTTTGCTTTCTGCGTCAGCCGCACATGCAGTCTGCAGTCACTTGCGTTCGGGCAAGATCTCTTGCCTGCAAGTTTGCCTCCTCGGCTTGCAGGTTTTCTCATCACCCTGGCAGTCTGTTGACTTTGTCAACATCCTGAGTTTTGCCTTTGGCGAAACCGCAGAATTTGCAGGATTCTGGGCCGCCCACTGCCCCTTCAGTTTCCGCGAAAATCCTGCGGATTTTCGGGCGCGGAAACCGCAAGGAAGCGTTTTTGCTCTGGGGAATGGGATTTCCCAAGGCAAAAATCCTTCCGTTCCCGCCGTGCACGAGGTGACTTTGCCGGTTTTCCAAACCGTCAAAACCCGCCGCCGGGGACGATTATGGCGCGAAAGGGTTTCGTTCCCTCGCACTCAGCTTGTCAAAAAAGTATTTTTGACAAGCTTGCAGACGGGGAAGCAAGTCCCTTGCCGCTATCACCTTCTCCAATTTTTGCTCCGGGGAATGGGATTTTCCGGCGCAAAAATCGCCCCGTCCCCGCCGTACACGAGGCGATTCTGCCGGCTTTCCAAACTGTCAAAATCGGTCGGCCTTCGCCGGCTTGAAAACCTGAAGGGTTTTCGACCCGCCGCCGGGGACGATTATAGCGCGAAAGGGTTTCGGCCCCCTCGCGCTCTCCGATGGTTTTTTGCAACGAAAGCCCTTGCTTGGAAGGTGGATTTCAGAAAGGCTATCGCTATGCCTGGCGCCGCGCCGGCATGTGTCGATTCGCGCGGCCGCCAACGGCGCTTGCCTTGATTGGCGAAGACGTATATCCGATTTGGCCGTCTTGTGTGGCGGGACGCTAAAAGGCGCAGCCCGTATTTTTCCGTGGAACACTTTTTGCGCGCCGCCTTTTCGCACGCCGTACCTTGACAAAATCTGCCGCGCGACCTATACTGTTGGTACACAGAGGAAGGGTGTGTTTGTATGGTGTCTCTGTCTATGATCGCCCTGATTGTGGGCGCGCTGTCGATTCCCTTCGCCTTCTTTGCCCTCAATGGCGGCGGCGTGTTTATCTCGCTGGTGTTTGTGCTGGGCGGTTTTGTGCTCGGCGCGCTGGGGCTGCTGCGCGATCAGCAAAGGAGCGGTCTGGCGCTGATTGGCATCGCCTGCTCGCTGCTGGGGCTGATTCTCACCATCGTCTGCTTCGCGTGCAGCGGTTGCGCCGTGTGCCAGATGCAGGCGGCCATCAACGCGATTTTATAACCGGCAGGCGGCGATTGGCTGCGTGGAGTGCAAATGTATCCGTATATTACCATTTTGGGTCGCCCGGTCGGCACCTACGGCCTGTGGATGCTGGTTGGTTTGTTTGCGGCCTTTTTTCTGTTCAAGCATCTGTTTCGCCGCCGCGAAATTCGCTGGGAGTGCGCGGTGGTAGTCGTTTGCTGCGCCTTTGGCATGGCGCTTTTGGGCGGGTATATCTTCTATATGCTCTTTTCGGTGGGCCTGCCGGCCATTGTCGAGGCCGCGCGCCAGGGGCGGCTTTGGGAAACGCTCGGCCAGGGCGGCATCGTTTTTTACGGCGGGCTGTTTGGCGGGATTCTCGGCGTGTGGATTGGCTGCCGGATCGTGGGGCTGCGTTTTCTTCCGGTGCTTGATTTGTGCGCTCCGGCGCTGGCGTTGGGCCACGCCTTCGGGCGCGTAGGCTGTCTGTTTGCGGGCTGTTGCTATGGAATGCCCTGTAATTTGCCCTTTTGCTTTGCCCTTTCTCCGGCCATCGAGGGCGGCGCGCGCCTGTTTCCGGTGCAGCTTTTTGAATCTGCCTGCGACCTGGTTTTATGCCTGGCGTTGGTCCTGTATTTGCGCAAACAACGGCCGGTGCCGCGCGCGGCCGGTATATTTTTGATGAGCTATGCCACATACCGCTTCATCTTTGAATTTTTCCGCGGCGACGAAATTCGCGGATATATACTCGGCCTTTCCACTTCGCAGTTCTGGAGCCTGCCCACCTTCGCGGCGGGGGCAATTTTTTGCTTTGTCGTCGCCCGCCGGGGCGTGCCTTCAAATCCTTTCCGCACGGAGGAAGGCCGCATTTTGCCCACGGAGCCGGAAACATAAGCCCGGGCCAAATATCAAATTCCGCAACCGCGCCGTGCATCAGAACGGGGAACGCGGGAAGGCAAGGCGTGCGCAAAAGCGGCGCGGCGGTTGGAGGGCAACGTTGGGCGGCGAAAAGAGCGGTTTCATGATGCGCCCTTACACATCGCAGGAATCCGGCGCGGCAGAATCGCTGGACAATGGGGCGGTTTCATGCGCCCCGGTAAATACGGCCTCGTGGCGCCAAAGTCACCGCTGGAAAGCGTCCTTGCCGCGAGGGGAAAAGGTGAAAATCCGAATTATTATTGATATGGAGACAAAGGCAATCCTATATTTTTAACGGGAGGCTGAACCATGGAAAAAATCGCCAGTTTTCAGGTTGACCACCTGCGTCTTTTGCCGGGCCTGTATGTTTCGCGCGTGGATGAGGCGGGCGGCGCGCGCGTAACCACGTTTGACCTGCGCATGACTGCGCCGAACCGGGAACCGGTGATGGGCACGGCGGAGGTGCATGCCATTGAGCACCTCGGCGCGACCTATCTGCGCAACGCCGAGGGCTGGAAACAGCGCGTGATTTACTTCGGCCCCATGGGCTGCCGCACGGGGTTTTATCTGCTCCTTGCCGGCGAATATGGGCCGGAGGACGTGTTTGCGCTGGTGCGCGGCATGCTCGATTTTATCATTGCCTATGAAGGCGAAATTCCCGGCGCCAGCGCGCGCGACTGCGGCAATTATCTGGACATGAACCTTGCGATGGCGAAGTATTACGCCCGCAAGTACCGCGCCGAGGTGTTCGACGCCCCCGACCCGCGCCGCATGGTCTATCCCGGTTAGCACGGCTGGCAGAAGATATATCTTGCCGGAGGGGCGTCCGGTCTTTTCGAGCGTCAGAGCCTGTTGAAAACTTCTGAAAAGCGCTTTTGCCCGTTCGCCGCCGCAAATTTTTGACTTGGCGTCCTCGCCCGCGGGTATCCCGCTGAAGGGAAATTCCTCCCCAAATTGTTTTTCAAATTTTAAACATATTCAATAGCTTTTTGTTTGCAAACGTTTTGCTTTTTTGATATAATTTTGGGAGCGAATTGAAGGGGGCGTATTGCTTTGAAACGTGGAATTGTGATATGTCTGGCGCTGGCCTTGTTCTGCCAGTGTCTTCTGGGCGCGGCGCTGGCCGAGGAGGCGCAGCCGCGCTTTGCTTCCAGCCAGGCAGTGGCCGCCTATCTGGATGAGGAGGGTATAAGTTACCGGCTGGATACTTCCACCGAAGAGGACGTATTCATCCGCGTTTTCGCGCCCAACGAGGCCGAGGGCATAGAGTCGATCGTCATCGGCGCCTATGTGGACGACGAGGGCGTCGATATCATGACCGGCAACCTCGTATTGGCGGATACGTCGGACATGCTCAAGCTGTATCAGGGGTTGGAGGCCGTCAACGAGGGCGCCGCCTTCGTCCGCTTCATTTACACGCCAAGCGACGGCGGCATCTACGCGCGCATGGAGCTTCCCTATGTGGACGATGGCAATTTCGGCCGTGTCGTGGAGCGCTACATGTTCATCGCCGGCCGGACGGTTGACCAGAACTACAACGCGCTGGCGGCGCTGGCCTGAGGGGGGAATAACGATGAAAAAACTGCTTTGCCTGCTTTTCTGCGCGGCGCTCATGCTGCCGCTATGCGCTGCGGCCGAGGAAAGCGGCCAGTTGCCGCTGGCCGCGTCCCTGGAGGCCTATCTTCCCACCGTGGGTTGGGACGACTACACTGCCTATGACGAGGACGGCGACGGCTACGACGACACGTTTATGATCTCCTACAGCAGCAACGGCGCAGAGACGATCGACGTATACTGCCAGTGCTTTGACGGCGTTGCGCGCGTGGTGTGCAATCTGGCCGAAGTACCCGCGGACGCCGATCCTTTAAAGATCTACGAGCAGGTCAACGAGTTCAACCGCAACCTTTCGCTGGGCCGCTGGGTCTACGATGAGGAGGCCGGCGTTGTCCGCTATTATCAGGAGATTTACGACGCGGTGGGCGACAGTTTCGGCGTCTATGCCTTTACCTATATGGAGAGGGCCGCCTCATGCGTTTACTCCTTCGAAGAGCGCTTTATGGAGGCCATTGCCTGAACGCGTCTGGCGCGGCTGCGCAACCGGGAATTTGCAAAACAGACACACTGGTTTTTACTTGACAACAGCGCAGAATTGTGTTACGATACATAGCGATATTCGGGGAGCTTGCTTTGGAGCAGGCTGAGAGGAAGCTTGTCAGCTTCGACCCGCAATACCTGATTTGGATAATGCCAACGC
>CAJFUU010000349.1 GCA_904420265.1 uncultured Clostridia bacterium | reverse complement strand
CTTCCATGATCTCCAACAATCTTTCTGCTCTCATTCCTCTATTTTACCACATCCCCCTGCTTTTGTCTTGAAAATTGATTCCCGTGATTTATCCCCCGGCGCGGTTGACAATTCCCCCCTCGGCGCGCTACAATAGACATTCAAGGACATGGGGAGGATTCGGCATGTATGTGGTGGTAGGGCTGGGCAATCCCGGCCGCAAATATGAACATACGCGCCACAACGTCGGCTTTGACGTTGTGGATGTTCTCGCGCAACGCAACAATATCACCCTCGCCCGCCTGCGCTGCAAGGCCGTCGTGGGCGAGGGCGTCATTTCCGGCCAACGCGTCGCCCTGGCGCTGCCGCAAACCTACATGAATCTGAGCGGCGAAAGCGTCGTGCAACTCGTCAACTGGTACAAGCCCGAGCGCGACCAGCTCATCGTCTGCTTTGACGACGTCGATCTTCCCGAAGGCAAGCTGCGCTTCCGCCCCTCCGGCTCCGCCGGCACCCACAACGGCATGCGCAACATCATCTATCTCCTCGGGCGCGACGATTTCCCCCGCCTGCGCGTGGGCATCGGCCGCCCGCCCGAGGGTTGGGAACTCAAGGACTATGTGCTCACCGGCTACCGCACCGCCGCCGACCGCCAGACCATGTTCGACGCCTTCGTGGCCGCCGCCGAGACCGTCGAACGCCTGATTGAAGGCGGCGTGGACGCGGCTCGCGCCCGCGTGGCCGCGTTCAACAACGCAAAGGGCTGAAAAAGGGGGAAGGCGCCTTGCAGCGCGACAGCGAATTTCTCGCCACTGAAAAACCGTCCAGACTGCTGGTAAAACTGGCTCTGCCTGCCGTAACCGCGCAGCTTGTCAACATGCTTTACAACATTGTGGACCGCATGTACATCGGCCGCCTGGAAGGCATCGGCACCGACGCGCTGGCCGGCGTGGGCGCGTGCCTGCCCGTCATTCTGCTTGTCAGCGCCTTTGCCGCGCTGGCCAGCATGGGCGGCGCGCCCCGCGCTTCGATCTTCATGGGCCGGGGCGACCGCGAAAACGCCGAACGCACCATGGGCAACTGCATGACGCTCTTGCTGGTTCTGGCCGCTGTGCTTACCTGCGCGCTGCTCGTCTTCCAGAGGCCCATCCTCCTCGCCTTCGGCGCGCTGCCGGAGACGCTTTCCCATGCGCTGGACTATATGAACATCTACGCCATAGGCACCGTATTTGTCCAGATTGCCCTGGGCATGAACGCCTTCATCACCGCCCAGGGCTTTTCGCGCACCAGCATGCTCACCGTGCTCATTGGCGCGGTGCTCAACATTGGCCTCGACCCGCTGTTTATGTTCACCTTCGGCATGGGCGTAAAGGGCGCGGCGTTGGCCACCATCCTTTCGCAGGCAGTGTCGGCGGCGTGGGTTTTGTGGTTTCTGTGCGGACGCAGAACGAATTTAAAGCTGCGCCTGAAGTATATGGCCCCGCGCCTCAAACTGCTGCTGCCCTGTTTGGCGCTGGGCGTTTCGCCGTTTATCATGCAGGCCACGGAGGCGGCCATCAACGTCTGTTTCAACCGGCAGCTTGCCCTTTACGGCGGCGCGCTGGCCGTGAGCGCCATGACCATTCTCGCCAGCGTGATGCAGTTTGCCATGCTGCCCCTGCAGGGGCTTACGCAGGGCGCGCAGCCCATCACCAGCTATAACTATGGGGCGAAAAACCCCGCCCGCGTGCGCGCCTCTTTCCGGGCGCTGCTTGTCGCCTGTATGCTCTATGCCGGCATATTGTGGCTGGCGGTAATGCTCTTTCCGCAGGGGTTCGCCATGCTCTTCAGCGACGATGCGGCGCTGATCGCCTTCACCGCCCCGGCATTGCGCGTGTATATGGCCGCGGGCGTGCTCTTTGGCGTACAGCTTGCCTGCCAGCAGACGTTTATCGCCCTGGGCAACGCCAAAAGTTCGCTGTTCCTGGCGGTGCTTCGCAAGTTGATTTTGCTCATCCCCCTTGTCTACATCCTGCCCGCCGTGTTGCCCATGGATCAGACGATGGCCGTGTACCTCGCCGAACCGGTGGCCGACACCATCGCCGTGACGACGACCGCGCTGTTGTTCGCCCATCAGTTCCCGAGGGCAATGCGCGCGTTGGAGGCTGACGCATGCTCGAAAACTTGAATTGCCTGTTTGCCCCGCTGGAGGCGCTGCGCGAATTCGGCGCCCTGGCGGATGCGCTTTCCAGCCCGGGGGCCACGCTGGCCTGCGGGCTGGATGATGCGCAGAAATTGCACCTTGTCGCCGCCGCAGCGCAAAAGCTGGGCCGCCCGCTTCTGTATGTGAGCTCCAACGAGGTCGCCGCGCAACGCGTCTGCGAGGACTTAAACGCCTTGCTCGGCGGCGGCGCGGCGCTTCTGCCGGCGCGCGATATTTCCTTTGTGCGCACCGCCGCCTCCAGCCGCGAACTGTCCATGCGCCGTCTGGAGGCGTTGGGCGCGGCGGCGACGGGCAAGGCGAAGGCGCTGGTGCTGAGCGCGGACACGCTCTTGTGCCGCCTCATGCCCCGCCAGCGTTTTTTGGAAAACGTCATTGAAATTACGCCGGACATGCGCGTAAATCCCACGGAATTGATCGCGCGGCTGGTGCAGGCCGGCTACGAACGCACGCCGCTGGTGGAGGCACGCGGCCAATGCGCCCTGCGCGGCGGCATACTGGACGTATACCCCGTGGGCATGCCCGAAGCCGTGCGCCTGGAGTTTTTCGACGACGAGGTGGACTCCCTGCGCTCGTTCGACGTGATGACCCAGCGCTCCACTTCGCGCCTTGAAAGCGCGCGCGTCTATCCGGCCTCGGAAACGCTGCTCCCGGGCGAAGAATATCCGCGCGCGGCGCATGCGCTCAAAACGCTGCTCAACCGCCGCGCCGGCGCGCTGCGCGGCGAAGGGCGCCAAAAACGGTTGGAACGCGAGTTCGACCTGATGCCCTTCGAAGATTTTTTAAAGCTCACCGGCGAGGGCGAAAGCGCTGGCCGCACCGTGGGCGACGGCGCGCTTTCCCGCAATTTCCACAACGCTCTGACCGCGCTGGAGGCCGGGCACGACTTTGACGGCGCAGACAGCCTGGTGCCGGTGTTGGCCGGCTTTTCCGCCACGGCGATCGACTATCTGGACGATCCCATTCTCGTATTCGACCAGCCCAGCCGCCTGCGCGAGCGCGCCGAAAACCGCACGCTGGAATTTAAAGAGCACTTTGCCAGCGCCCTGGAGCACGACGAAGCCCTGCCCAGGCAGGCCGACCTTCTGCTTACCTGGGACGAGGCGCTCGCGCGCGCGGACGGCCGCCGCGTGCTGGCGCTCTACCCCTTTTTGCGCACAGACGCCGATTTCAGGTTCAAAACCGTCCTGCAGTTCGAGGGCCGCAACGCCGCCGGGTACATGGGCAATATTCCCGAATTGGCCCGCGATCTGGGCAAATGGCTTGCGGATGGGTGGCAGGTGGCGCTGCTCTCAGGCGGCGTGGCCCGCGCGGGGCGCCTGAAAACGGCGCTGGCGGCGCAGCATATTTCCGCAACGTTTTTGGAACAACCGCCCGAAACACTGCCCGCCGGCGAGGCGGTCATTCTGCCCGCTGCGCTCTCGCGCGGCTTCCTCTATCCCACGGCAAAGCTGGCCGTGGTTTGCGAAACGGACATTTTCGGCGTCGGCCGCCAGAAATCGCGCGCCCACGCCAAGAACGGCGAAAAACTGGCGGCGTTTACCGACCTGGCCGTCGGCGATTATGTCGTCCACGAAAACCATGGCGTGGGCCAGTATATGGGCACGGTGCGCCTGGCCTCGGAGGGCACCTACCGCGATTTTCTGCACATCCGCTATCAGGGCTCGGATAAGCTCTATGTGCCCACAGACCAGCTCGACCGGGTGCAAAAGTACATCGGCTCCGAGGGCGAAACGCCCAAACTCAACCGCCTTTCCGGCGGCGAGTGGCAGCGGCAGAAGGCGCGCGTCAAGGCCTCCATACAGGAAATTGCCGGCGAACTTTTGAAACTCTACGCCCACCGCGAATCCACCCCCGGCCACGCCTTTGACCCCGATACCCCCTGGCAGCGCGAATTTGAAGACAGCTTCCCCTTTGAGGAAACGCCCGACCAGCTTGCCGCCATCGAAGACATCAAGCGCGACATGGAAAAGCCCAAAATTATGGACCGCCTGCTCTGCGGCGATGTGGGCTACGGCAAAACCGAGGTGGCCCTGCGCGCCATTTTCAAGTGCGTCATGGGCGGCAAACAGGCGGCGCTGCTGGCCCCGACCACCATACTGGTGCAGCAGCACTACGCCACGATGATGAACCGTTTCCACGGCTTCCCCATCAAGGTGGACACACTTTCGCGCTTCAAGACCGCGCAGGAGCAAAAGGAAGTCATCCGCCGCCTGGAGGCCGGGGAACTGGACGTGGTCATCGGCACGCACCGCCTGCTGGGCAAAGATGTAAAATTCAAGGACCTGGGCCTGTTGGTGGTGGACGAGGAGCAGCGCTTCGGCGTCACCCACAAGGAAGCCATCAAAAAGCTGAAACACACCGTGGATGTGCTCACACTCACGGCCACGCCCATCCCCCGCACGCTGCACATGTCCATGGTGGGCATCCGCGACATGAGCCTTCTGCAATCCCCGCCCGAGGAGCGCTATCCGGTGCAGACCTATGTGGTGGAATATTCCGACGGGCTGGTGCGCGACGCGATTTTGCGCGAACTGGGGCGCGGCGGGCAGGTGTATGTGCTCAACAACCGCGTGCAGACCATCGACATGATGTTCGCGCGGCTGAAAAAACTCGTGCCCGAGGCGCGCATCGCCGTCGGCCACGGCCAGATGCGCGAGCATGCCCTGGAAGACGTGATGCTCGACTTCTACGAGGGCAAGTTCGACGTGCTTCTGTGCACCACCATCATCGAAGCCGGCCTGGACGT
>CAJFUU010000348.1 GCA_904420265.1 uncultured Clostridia bacterium | reverse complement strand
GATCGTCCATATAGGTCTGGGCGATGCAGGCGTCCATGCAGGCGGCGTCGATCTTGCCGGTCTCCAGCATCTCGCTCAACTGCGCATAGCGATCCACCTTGGTGACGTAGGCGCCCTCATATTGCGTGTAGGTGTCCGTATTGGCAATCACCTGGTCGGTAATGACACCCGCATCATAGAGCGCCTGCGCCAGCAGCGGCCCGGCATTGGTGCCGTTGACAATGCCGATGTTCTTATCCCGAAGGTCATAGATGCTGTCAAAAAGCGTGGATTTTTCGACCATGAGAATCGTTTCATCCACGTAATACGGCGCGGAAAAATCGAAGTTCTCCTCGCGGCTGTCGGCGATGGAATAGGTGGCGATAACCATGTCCACCTCGCCGCTTTCGAGCATCTCCCTGCGCGTATCCGGCATGACGGTTACGTACTCCACGCCGTCGTAGCCGAGCCGCTCGGCCAGCTCCGCCGCCAGGTCAATCTCCAAACCATAATACTTGCCGGTGACCTCGTTGTAGAAGCCAAAGTTGATAATGTCGTCGCGCACGCCGACCCGAAGCGTCTCCGCCAGGGCCGCAAGGCCCGTCATGCACACAAGCGCCAGCGCCAGCAGCATGCAGGCGGCCATTTTTCCTGTCTTTGACAATCCCCTCATTCCTTCCCGACACAAAAAAGCCGCACAAGGCGCCTTTTGGGGTCAAAATTTCCATTTGTGACTATAACATTTATCTTTCCTTAGTTCAAGCCGCGCAACGGAGAATATCCGATTAAATTCTCGCAATTTCGACAAGAAAAGCTCCCTTCCTTACATGAAGAGAGCCAAAAGTTACGTACATTGGTTACACATTCAACATGCACGTATCATTTTTCTATAAAACACACGCCCACGCAGCCGCTGCCCAAATGGGCACCCAGCACCGGGCCGACGCGCCGGCGCTCAATTTCGCGATCGTCGCGGGCGAGTTGCGCAGTCAGCCGGGCCGCGGCCTCGTCCGCCAAAAAGCTGTTGATCACAATTTGGCCGCTGACGTTCTCGCAGAACGCGCACAGCCGGCGGCCCTGCTCCACGCGCCCCCTCGCCAGCCCGGAAGAGACGATCGCGCCGTCCCGCAATTCAAGGATGGGCTTGATGTTGAGCACCGTGGAAATGGACATGCGCACATTGCCCAATCGCCCGCTGCGGCGCAGCGGCGCCATGTCGTCCACGGAAAAGCACATGCGCACGCGCTTGCGCAACTCGTTCATTTCCTTGGCCACGGCCGAGAGCCTGGCCCCGCCGCGGATGCGCATGCGCGCCTCGCGGATAAGCAGGTAAAGCCCGGAGCAGGTGGTAAGCGAATCCACCACTTCAATATGCTGGCCGCCCAACTCCTTGGCCGCAAGCACGGCGTTGGCATAAGTGCCGCTCAGGCGCGAGGAAATCGTCAGGCAGAGAATTTCATACCCCGCGCGCCGCAGCATGCGGAAAGCGTTGAAAAAGCCCGGAAGCGTCGCCTGCGAGGTGTGTATACGGTCGATACCCGCCGCCACCTGGCGTTCAGCATGGTCGTCGTTTTCGATACACCCTTCGTTCAGGCTTGCCCCGCCCTCGAAGGAATAGCTCATGGGAACGATGACCACGCCCAGTTCCACTGCCTCGTCGTGGTTCAAGTAGGCCGTGCTGTCCGTAACAATCGCAATCATACTTCCCCACCCCCAATGCCGCGGAACTTGCGGTAGCGCGTATCCAGCAGCGTTTCAATGTCCATGCCCGCAAGGCGGCCAAAGGCCTCCACAAGCGCCTCTTTGAGGCGCGGCATGCCCTTTTCCAACGAATCGGCGACGGGCACAATCTTCTCAATCACGCCGAAGCCGTACAAATCCTGGGCCGTCAGGCGCAGGTTCTCGGCGGCCTCTTTGGCGCGTCCCGCGTCCTTCCAGAGAATGCTGGCCGCGCCCTCGGGCGAAATCACCGAATAGTAGGCGTCTTCCAGCATCCATACCTCGTCGGCCACGGCCAGCGCCAGCGCGCCGCCGCTGCCGCCTTCGCCAATCACCACGCTGATCACCGGCGTTTTCACCGTCATCAATTCATACATATTTTCGGCAATGGCCTGGCCCTGGCCGCGCTCCTCGGCGCCGATGCCGCAAAACGCGCCCGAAGTATCCACCAGGCAGAGAATGGGCCGGTGAAATTTCTCCGCCAAATGAATTTGCCTGAGCGCCTTGCGATAGCCTTCCGGGTTGGCGGAGCCGAAATTGCGGCGGATTTTCCCGGCGGTATCGCTTCCCTTTTCAATGCCAACCACCGTAAGCGGCTTGCCGTTCAAATAGCCGAGCCCCGCCACTACGGCCGGATCGTCGCCAAAGCGCCGGTCGCCATGCATTTCCATAAAGCCGTCCACCATTTCGGCAATGTATTTCAATGCGGTGGGCCGTCCCTTGGCGCGCGAGGCCTGCACGCATTCATATGCCTTCACGCCTCCGCCTCCTTTCGATGCAGCCGCAGCAGGGCCCTGAGGCGCTCCTTGAGTTCGCGCCGGTCGCAAATCATATCCACAAAGCCCTTTTCCAGCAGAAATTCAGAGCGCTGAAAGCCCTTTTCCAGCTTCTGGCGAATGGTCTGCTCAATCACGCGCGGGCCGGCAAAGCCAATCAGCGCGTTTGGCTCGGCGATGGTAACGTCTCCCTCCATCGCAAAACTGGCCATTACGCCGCCGGTGGTGGGGTCGGTCAACACGGCGATGAAGAAGTTGCCCGCGTCCGAATGGCGCTTGATGGCGCCGGTGGTCTTGGCCATTTGCATCAGCGACAATATGCCTTCCTGCATGCGCGCGCCGCCGGAGGCGCAAAAGCCCACCACGCTCAGGCTGTTTTCAAACGCGTATTCAAACAGCCGCGTAATCTTCTCGCCCACGGCCGTGCCCATCGAAGCCATCATAAACGAAGGCTCCATGAAAAAGACGCAGGCGCTTTCGCCGCCAATTTTGCATTCGCCCGTGACCACGGCCTCCACCTCGCCGGACTGCTCGCGGGCATGCGAAAGCTTTTTTTCATAGTCGGGGAAACCAATGGGGTTTTCGCCGTGCAGGGAGGGCCACATTTCACGGAACGTGCCCTCGTCGCAGAACAATTCCACCCGACGGCGGGCGCTGATGCGAAAGTGATGGCCGCATTTGGGACATACGCTGGCGTTTTTGCGCAGTTCGTCCGCCGCGCTCATGGCCTTGCACACGGGGCAGGCCGTATACAGCTCCTCGGGAATCTCGGGAAGCTGCGTATCGACCTGGCCCGCGTCCTCCAATTTGATGCGCGGGCGGCGGAACAGGTTTCTGGTGAGCATGAATTACCTCCCGCTCAAATAATCGGTGGTGTAGCTGCCGTCTTCAAAACCGCGCTCGGAAATCAGGTCGGCCTGCATCCAGCCGGTATGCTCCACGCCCTCGATCACCATTTCGCACAGGGCCGCCTGCATCTTGCGGATGGCCTCGGCGCGCGTGGGCGCGTGGACGATCAGCTTGGCAATCATGGAATCGTAAAACGGCGGAATGGAATAATCCTGATACAGTGCCGTGTCAAAGCGCACCCAGGGCCCGCCCGGCACGTGCAGAAGCGTGACCTTGCCCGCGCAGGGGCGGAAATTTTCCGCGGGGTTTTCGGCGTTGATGCGGCATTCGATGGCATGGCCGGACAGGCGCACGTCTTCCTGCCGGAAGGGAATTTCCATGCCCGCGGCCACGCGGATTTGCCACTTCACCAGGTCGATGCCCGTAACCATTTCGGTAACGGGGTGCTCCACCTGCAAACGCGTATTCATTTCCATGAAATAAAATTGTTTATCCTTCGTGAGCAAAAACTCCACCGTGCCCACGCCCTCATAGCCGACGGCTTTGGCCGCGCGCGCCGCCGCGTCCAGCATCTTTGCGCGCAAAGCCTCGTCCACCGCCGGGGAGGGGCTTTCCTCAATGAGTTTTTGATGCTTGCGCTGCATGGAGCACTCGCGCTCGCCAAGGGTGACGACGTTGCCGTGCGCGTCGCACAAAAGTTGTACCTCGACGTGCTTGACGTTTTCCAGCAGCTTTTCCATGTATACCGCGCCGTCTCCAAAGGCGCTCTGGGCCTCGGCGGTCGCGGAAAGGAAGGCGCGCTCCAATTCCTCGGGGCCGTCCACGCGGCGAATGCCGCGGCCGCCGCCGCCGGAACGGGCCTTAATCAGAAGCGGATAACCGATTTTTTCCGCCTCGGCGCGCAACTGCTCCACATTTTCCACCAGGTCGCAGCCAGGCACGACGGGAACCCCCGCCGCGCGCATGGTGCGCCGGGCCTCGTCCTTGTCGCCCATGCGGCGAATGACGTCCGCCGAGGGGCCGATAAATTTGATATGGCACTGCGCGCACATTTCGGCAAAGCGCGCATTTTCCGAAAGCAGGCCGTAGCCGGGATGAATGGCCTGCGCGCCGGTAAGCACCGCGGCGGAGAGCACGGCGGGCATGTTCAAATAGCTTCCCGCGGCGCTGGGCGGACCGATGCATACGCTCTCATCCGCCAACGACACATGCAAAGCGTCGCGGTCGGCCTCGGAAAACACGGCCACGGTAGAAATGCCCATCTCCTTGCAGGCGCGGATGACGCGCACGGCGATCTCGCCCCGGTTGGCAATCAATAACTTGGGAAACAACGCAAAGCCTCCTGTCGCCGGAGATGGAAAAACCGTTTCCGGCGGAGTGTGAAAACAACGGATGAACGGCCCGCTTTTTCGCCCGCCCTCTGGCGCGACGGCGGCCGTCTCCGCAGGGGGTCAGGGAATGATAAACGAAAACTCGCCTGAGGCGCAAATTTCGCCCTCCACGCGCGCCTCGCCCTTGACCACATAAACGTTGAGTTTGCTGCGGACAAGCGTGGAAACAATCTCCAGCGTGTCTCCAGGGCGCACCATGCGGCGGAAACGCACCTTGTCGATGCCCGCGTAATAGGCGGTTTTGCCCTGCATTTGCTCCGCGAGCAACACGCAGCTTGCCTGGGCGATGATTTCGCACTGCACCACGCCGGGCATCACGGGATTGCCGGGGAAGTGGCCGTCAAAAAACCACTCGTCGCCGCGGGCCAGGTATTTGCCGTGCGCCGCGCCGTCCTCTCCCAGCCAGGCTTCGTCCAGAAGCAGCATACTGCCGCGATGGGGCAAAATCCACATGATTTCTTCTCTGTTCATGGCGCTTCCTCCCTGTCGGTGTCTGTTCGCAAAGCGCGGGCCGCCTTGCGGGGCGAAGCGTTCGCCGCGCCGGGGCCGCGTGCGCGTTTCAGCAAAGTTTGAACAGCGTCTGGCCAAACTCAACCACGTCTCCGTTGTGCACGCAAATGTCCACAACCTCGCCGTCGAACTCGGCGGCAATTTCGTTCATCAGTTTCATGGCCTCGACAATGCACACCACGTCGCCTTTTTTCACACGGGAGCCAACCTCCACAAAGGGCTTGGCGTCCGGCGAGGGCGCGGCGTAAAACACGCCCACCATCGGGCTTTTGATTTCGCGGGCGCGGTTGAAATCCACGTTCGTCTCCTCCCGCGCCGGGGCTGCGGCAGGGGCGGCCTCTTCCGCCGGAGCGGCGACGGGCGCCGGGGCCGCG
>CAJFUU010000347.1 GCA_904420265.1 uncultured Clostridia bacterium | reverse complement strand
GGCAATCTGCGTCACTTCCCCTTCCAGCGTGGCCACCATGCGCCAGGACATCTGCGCGGGGTCAAACGCCTTGAGGCGGCGCTGGCCAGCCACGGCGCTGATGTAATAAACCATGCCGTCCAGATTTACAAAATCCTCGACGCCGAAATCAATAAACTCCACTTCGCCGCTGGCCAGCGACTGGATGCTCAACATTCCCTCGCTGCTCAGGCGCAGATAGGATTCCTCCGTATAGAGCGCGTCCGCAGGAAGTTCCCCCGTATACTGGGCAAAACCGCCGGCGCGCTCGTTGTATAAAAGCGTGCCCGCGCCGTCCGCGAGCTGCGCGACCAGACCCTCGGGCAACAGACACAGCGCTGTCATGGCTGCGTTGGCCACGGCGGCCTGTTCCACGACGGCGTTTTGCACATCGGCGTGCATCAGCTGCGTGCGGTCAAGGGCGGATATGTAGTACACCGTATCCCCATTCACAGCGCAGGCGCGATATACGCCGTCGGCCACCGCCGTTTCGCTGAAGTCCGAAAGATCCAGGCGCATCAGCGTGCCGCCGAGGTCGTCAATCTCCTCGCCGGCCAGATAGAGCACTTCATTTTCGTCCACATGGACGATTTGCGCCGCATAATTGGCGGTCATCGTGCCGTCGTAGCCGGTCAGGTACAAGCCGCCCAGGCCGTCCACATAGGCGCCGACGCCGCCTTCGCCGCCCGTCAGCACCGCTTCGATGTCTGCGGCGGACGACTGCGCGGTCAAATTGTCGGCTTGTCCACTTATGCTCCAGCTATCCGTGCCGTCGGCCAATGCCGGAACCAGCATCGCCAGGCACAACGCCAGCGCAAGCAGCCGCGCAAATCCTTTCTTCTTCATAAATCTCCCTCCGTTCTCTTCCGGGTTTGCTTCTTAGACGCAGCGGCGCGCGCGCCGGTTCCGCGCCTGGAGCGTTTGCGCCTGCCAAGTTTTGGCAAAATTTTTTTGCTTTTGCCCGCTTGCTTTTTCGAACAGGTGTGCTATAATAACGATATAGAACATATGTTCGATAAAGGAGAGAAATGCGCATGCGCACCATATTGCACAGCGACCTCAACAATTTTTATGCCAGCGTAGCCTGTTTGCAGAACCCGTCCCTGCGCAAAGTTCCCATGGCGGTGTGCGGCGACCCGCGCGAGCGGCACGGCATTGTGCTGTCCAAAAACGAACTGGCCAAGGCGGCGGGCGTAAAGACGGCGGAGGCCATTTGGCAGGCCCAGCAGAAATGCCCGGGCCTGGTAACGGTGGGGGTGGATTTTGCCGCCTGCAGGCGCCTGGCGGCAGAAGCGCGCAAAATTTACCGGGAATACACCGACCGCGTGGAGCCGTTTGGGCTGGACGAAGCCTGGCTGGACATAAGCGACCTGGGCGCGGACGGCCGGGAGGTGGCCGACGAGTTGCGCGCGCGCCTTCGCCGGGAACTGGGGCTGACGGTATCGGTGGGGGTATCGTTCAACAAGGTGTTTGCCAAGCTGGCCAGCGACCTGAAAAAACCGGACGCCACCAGTTGCGTAACGATGGAAAATTTCCGTCAGGTGGTCTGGCCGCTGCCAACCGAAGCGCTTTTGTATGTGGGCCCGGCCACGCAGCGCAAATTGCTGGAACGCAATATACGTACCATCGGCGACCTTGCCGCCCGCCGCCCGGAAACGCTGCGCGCCATGCTCGGCAAGCATGGGGAAACGCTGTGGACGTATGCAAACGGCCTGGAAAACGCGCCGGTTGCCCTCTGGGACGCAGTGTCGGAGGTCAAATCCATTGGCAACAGCATCACCCCCGCGCGCGACCTGGTCAGCGACGCCGACGCGCGGGAGCTGTTCGCCGTGCTCTGCCAGTGCGTGGCCGAACGCCTGCTGCGCCACGGCCTGGAGGGACGCACCGTCGCCATTTCCATTCGCGACAGCGCCCTGAAAACCATTTCTGCGCAACAGGCCCTGCCCGCGCCCACCGCCATTTCCGGGGAAATCGAGGGCGCCGCCATGCGCCTGTTTCGCCGGCACTGGAACTGGACGGGAAGCGTGCGCAGCCTGGGCGTGTGCGTAAGCGGCCTGTCCATGCAGGGAGCACCCGAACAGCTTTCCCTTTGGGAAAACGGGCGGGATCGGGCGCTGGCGCTGGAAAAGACGCTGCTAGGCCTGCGCCGGCGCTATGGCCGCGACTGTGTGCGCCGCGCCCTGTTGCTGGACAGCGATTTCAGCCGCTTGCGCCCGCATGAAGACTTGCCCGCCTTTGTGCGCTGCCATTCGGCACCGGAAAGCTGCGTCGCCACAAGCGCTCCATCTCCAAATTCGTTCGCCTTGCTTTCGGCAAAGCGCTTCCGCCGGTAAAGGAATTTCCGGCGATTTGGAGCGCGCGCCGTAGCGGTTCTTTGATGAGAATATGCAAAGTTCCCTCCTCAAAGCGAAGGCGCAGAATCCCATGGGATTCTGCGCCTCAGGATGTTGGCAAGGTCAACGCGTAATGGGAAAGCCTGAAAGGCAAGGAAACCTACACTGATGCAAGCGCCCGCAGACTGCCAGCGCGGCTGACGCAGGAAGCAAGGATTGCCTCTGATTTCTTTAATCAGGGCAGTTTTTG
>CAJFUU010000346.1 GCA_904420265.1 uncultured Clostridia bacterium | reverse complement strand
TGTTGCCGCGCGAAATTGCCGGTTGCGTGGTGATGCTGGCCGCCTGTATGCTCGCCCAGCTTCCCGAACGCAAACGCGGTCTTGCCTGAGCGCTGAAAATTCGGCTTGCGCGTTTATCCAAAATGCGCTATAATGTAAATCAATTCATGCTAAAGGGGCGCGACCATGAAAAAATTCCGACCGCATAACGCCGGGTATATCGTCGTCTACGTAGTGGTGATCCTCGCCATTCTCGAATCTCTGTGGACAATTTACACCATGTTCCTGCAAGCGCAAAACCCGCAGGAAAACACGTTGATGGATTCGTTTTTCATCTGGACGTTGCTGATTTTGCCAGTGGCGGTCATTTTCGGCAACCGTTACCGTCAGACGGTGGTGGAAATTTCCTCCACGCACATGCGCATCGTCCGCCCGGTGTTGATAACGCCCAAGCCCGGCGAAGCCCGCGCTTCTTTCCTGTTCCGCCAGGGCGAGAACGACAACGTGCTCATCCGCCGCTCGTTCGAACTTTCACAGCTTGCCAAGTACGGCTACATCGAAGCCTTTGGCCTGCGCCCTGAAGACAAAAGCGGCGCCAAGGAAAACGCCAAGCTTTTCCCCTTGCACGAGGTTGCTTTCGTTATGCAGGATGGGCGCAATTGCCGCATGAACGCCGCCATTTACAACGCCCAGCAGTTGAAGGGGATCGTCACCTCCATTCGCGACGCCACGGGGATTGAGCCGACAGGCGCGCTGGCAGATGTCCTCAAGTAGTCCTAAATCCGGGCAAATCCGCCGCTTATTTAAAGACGCCGCTTCAGGATAAGGCATCGTCCTTTCCTGGAGCGGCGTCTTTGTCCGCCATGCGTTCGTTGCGCAGGGTGCGTGACCGTTTTACACCCACGCATATCCACAAGGCGCTTCGAATGCGCCGCCACGTTTCCGGCGCGCATAGCAAGGCAGCGCAGGGGATTTTTTCATCAAACATCCCCATCAGCACCACAAGCGCGCAACTGCATATCGCGCATGCCTATAAGCATCGCGCCGCCGGTTCTTCCCAGGACACAGGTTTGAAGTTCCGGCCGCATCGCGCAATCCTTGCCATGCGGCTGAACGCGGCAACATTTTCAGCCGCAGAAAGGCGGCCCGCTCCGCGGCGCAACCTCCTGCCGGCCCCCAGCATTCCCGATCCCACATTCCCTCAACCGGATCGCCCGGCGCCAGCTTCGGCACGCAAATACCTGTCCGCGTCAGTTTCCGGGCGCAGGCGCCTGGCGTATTGCTTGCAGCGTTTCCAGCTGTCCGCCCCCAGTTTCCCGGGCACGTGAGGTCTGACACATTGCTTGCAGCGATTCCTGCCGATCCGCTCCCAGCTTCCCGGGCACGTGAGGTCTGACACATTGCTTGCGGCGATTTCGGCTGTCCACTCCCAGTTTCCCGGCACACGATCTCTGACGGCCGCCTCCTTCTACGGTGCCTGGCGCAGGCCGTCGGCAATGTTGGCAAGGTACGCCAGGCTTTCCTCCCGAGACATGACGTGATTGCGCAACAAGTCGTCCTCAAAGCACTCTCTGAAAAGCGCCAACAGGCGCGGATGGCGAATGAGAGATGCCTGAATGTCGATATCCAGCGCGCCGCTCGTCGCCGCCGGAGAGGCGAAAACGCCCAAATCGTGGAAACAGGTTACTTCCATCGCAATTTCCTCGTCTCTCCAAAGCCAGAGCGAAAAGTTTTCGTCGCGCCGCGCGGAGTTGACAAAATTTTCCAAAATAGCAATGCGCTCGCCAACCGTAAAGGGCCGAATGGCGGGAAAAGGGGCGCTGAACTTGCCCGTAAGCGCGAATACGCGCATAACCTTGGGCGACATAATCTGTCTGCGGATATGGGCTCCGGAAAATTCCGCTTCAAAGCGGCGGCCCTGGAAATAGAGAAACTCCTCCAACAGCACCCGCACGCGCTTTTCATCCCATCCGGCAAAGCCTTCCAGCACGCCGCCTTCAAGCAGCGCCGCGCGCATAAACGACGGTTCCACGGCGTTGATGCACAAATCCGGCTTGACGGCCGAAATATCATGGCCTCTTTCCAGTTCCGTACAGAAGCGGATGGAGCTGACCATTCCCTGCGGGCCGGTCAAAGGCTTATATGCAGAGACGACCGGAGCAAAGCGGTGCCGCTCAATGGCGCGCTCAAAAAATGCAAACAGGCCCCGCTCGGCCGGCAGCGTATAGGCCGCGCCTGCATCTTCCCCGGAGAAAAACAGCAGCGTATCCCGACATGCGCCGTCGCGATCCTGCGCGGTAAAACACAGGGTGTTCACCTTGGCAAACCCATCGGCGGCTCCGCTTCCCTCCCGCCATGCATAGCAGGCATAGCCCGGCAGATACGCGCTGCGCAAAAGCGCGCACAGGGCCGACATCATCTCCGGCTTCGTATCTCCTATGACCATGAAGTGTTCTATCCCGTGCGCCGGCCGCGCTTCCAGAATTTCCCTTAACGTCCGCATTACACCCGGCCAGCAGCAGTTGAGAACGAGCACGCGCGCCGAACGCGCCACGCGCAAAGATTCCATCGCCCGCGCCGCCTCCTGACCAAGCGCTTTGGCGTGTTGCTTGCATGTCAGCACGTCGTAGAGCATCATCCGCGCCTGCGCCGTCTCCCGCCCGATGCGGTTTACCTCCAACGCTTGGCGCAATGCCCGTTGCTCCTCCGGGCGCAGCAGCTTTTGCGCTTCCAGTATGCGCAGCAACCGTTCCCGGCCAGTATGTATGCTT
Organism: uncultured Clostridia bacterium; assembly: GCA_904420265.1. Classification (GTDB taxonomy): domain Bacteria; phylum Bacillota; class Clostridia; order Christensenellales; family Aristaeellaceae; genus Pullichristensenella. The sequence goes on along the minus strand of CAJFUU010000346.1, from coordinate 6,433 downwards.
TCATCACGAAGTATGCGCGCGATGCTGGTTTTGCTTTTATAGCCCGTCATTTCTGCGAGGCGCTGCGCGGAAATCCCCTTGTCGCGCATCAATTCTTCCAAGCATTCTCCAAATGTTCTTACAGGCTCCTTCATTCCACATCATCCTCAGCCCTTTTGTTTAATTTTACATGATTGCGTTTGTTTTTTCAATACCCATTATCAAAATCCATTCGGTTATTCCATAAATATTCTGTTTTCGAAAAACGTTTTCTATTTATTTTAAGCCTATTATTCGCTTTTTTATGGCGATTTATGGGCATATCGTTAAAAATTTTTATTTTGTGAAATTTAGGTGTTGACAACAGCATATTTCAATGATATAATACAACCAGAGCAAGGGAAGAAATCCTCCCAGGGACCGAGTGGTGACGGAGGAAGCCGAAAGAATATCCGGCAATGAGGAGGAAAGCCGGAAGCAAAAATGGAGTTTAGGAGGCGATACCATTGTACTGTACAGAAATTGGAACAGAAAACATCGCTTGCCTCGTCCGTTTTATAGATGCATAACGAGCACAGAAGTTGAACGTTTTCACCCGGAGACTTATCCATTCAGGACGACCAACCGTATGCTCCTTCCACGAGTGGAGAATGATCTTTTCCGGGCGCGGCAAGCGAACCTTTGGTGAAATGTGAATAATATACAAAGGGGCCCGTCAAATATGGCGGGCCTTGGTTTGTTGACAAAATCGCCAGGCTGCCCGAACAACCTGATGGGAGGAGCACGAAGGCAAAGCAACGCCAAGGGGCCTTGCATGACCGTGAATACCCGCAGGTTGCCATTGACAGACGCGGCAGCGAAAAAACCCTCTTTTGAGCCCTGCTTTTCGGGCGATTTTCTGTTTCAGACTTTGTATGCGCTCCAATATCCGTCAAGTATAGCGGCCTTGCGTTTCCAAAACTGCGCCGTTTTTGTCAATCGGCCATCCGGCAGCGCCATTTTACAAATTGCCGCATTGCGCTTTCACGCTCCCGCTTGACGGCATGCGTGCGTTTCAGCAACGCGCGCTGTAGAACTTCGAGGAAATTTGCGGGGCGACCAGCGCGCAAAGGCAAATCCAGGCCCATCGCGCAATCTCCTTCCCCATCATTGGGTATACGCCGTCCAATTGCCCTTTTTCGCAACCATCAAAAAACCATCAGCCATATCCTCATGGCGTCTCTTGGATGTGAAGTTGCCGCCAGCTTCCGGTTGTTCACATCCTGCGGAGGCAATTGTCGCAGTGAATCCCAGGGGGATGGATACGTTGCAATTGGTTTCGCTCCCGCATCACCGTGGGAAACGCGCGCATCTTCCGGTCTTTTCAAATTGCAGAGCCTTATCCATAACGTGGTTTTCGCCATGTGGTAAACGCCGCGCTTGCGTGCCCGCCCCGCTTCCGGGCAAATTTTTGCGGCTGTTAAGCGGCGCGATCCCTTCGGTTTTACAGCTCGAACGGGCAATTCCTGCTATTTTGCGCACCGCAGGGAATTCTGCGTCTAAGGCCTGATTCGCATTGAATTTCACAGAATCAAATGGTTTCCGGAGCGCGTATACCATAAAGAATGAAGGCAAGATGCGCTTCATCGGCCGGGCCTTTGAAAAAAGCGGGCCTGCATCGCTTCCATGATGCAAGCCCGCGCCATTCAAAAGGCAGTTGTATGCAAATCCTCTATCCTCTGCGCATTCCTCCGTTCATGCCGCCTCTGCCAGCGCCGCCGCCCATATCGCCGGGCGCCATACCGTCGGGCATCATGCCGCCCATGCCGCCGTTCATGCCGCCGGCGCCCGACACGGTGCTCTCCAGCGTAAGCGTCGCGGCCGTCTCGCCGCCGATGTTGACGGTATAACTGCCGCCCACGGCGAAATCGCCCAGAGAAACAAGAATGGAAGAATAGGCCTTGGCCGGCGTAAAGGAAAGCAGCGTTTCGCCGTCCGCGGAAAGTATTTCCACCGTCTCGCCCGCCGCGCCGTTTGCCGTAATCAACGCCGCGCACTGCGTCGAACTCTGGGAGAAATTCTGCGCCATGCCGCTTGGCCCGACGGCGATGAACGTCCCGCCGGAAATCACTGCCTCGCCCGCGTAGTCGATGGCGCCGTCGGCGCCGCCTGTCGGACCGTTTACATATACCTCGCCTCCGCTTATATAGATCGAGCCGTTGGCGTCGATGCCGTCTCCGGAGGCGTCGATGGTCACAACGCCGCCGCTGATGACAAGGTCGGAACCGTCGTCGGTTTCAAAAGCGCCGCGCCCAGGCCGGTCGCCAAGGGCGGAAGCGTCGTTGCCGCCGGAGGTATTCAGGCCGTCGTCCGCAGAGGTGATGTCTATTGCGCCGCCGCTGATTTCCATGTTCGCGGCCTCCATGCCCTCGTAACTTTGAGAGATGGCGATTCCTCCGCCGGAGACGGTCAGCGTCCCATCTGCATGCGCGCCATCGTCGCCGGAGGAAATTGAAATTATGCCGCCGGAAACGGTCATATCGCCGTTGGAATGCAAGGCGTCGTCCGAAGCGTCAATGAAGAAGTCGCCGCCGGAAACGGTCAACGCCGTACCTGCCTTGAGGCCCTTGGCGCTGGCGGTATCTTCTGTTTCCGCCTGGCCGTAGCCGCCGCCCCAGAATCCCCAGTCGCTTTCTGTGCTGGCATTGGCGCTGCCGCCGCCTGTTGTAAGGGAAAATTCCCCGCCTTCTATGCGAAGTTCTGTTTCCGCCTGTATGCCATCGTTTGCGGCGGTGATGTCAAAGCTGCCGCCGGTGATATAGACATAGCCGCGTTCCGCGTCTTCGTCGTTATCAGATTGTATGCCGTCGCCGCCGGCGTCGATGGCAAAGGAACCGCCGGAGATTTTCACGCAATCCTTGCCGTTGAGGCCGTGCCCCACGGCGGTGATGGTGTACGCGCCGCTGGTGATCACCAAATCGTCTTTGGAAACGACGGCGTGGTTGTAATTCCCGGTTACGCGCAGCGCGCCCGTGCCGTTCAGGGTGACGTCCGCGCGGCTGAACAGCGCCGCGTCCACGTTGTCCCCTTCTTCCGAGGCGTATTCCGTGCCGTCAGAAAGGGAATTCTCCGTGCCGTCGGCCAAGGTGACAAACACCTTGTCCGCCTCTTCGATATACAGCGCGGCGTAGTCCTCGCAGTGAATATCCACGCCCGCGAGCACAAGTTGCACTTTCTCCGTATCCGTACAGGAGACGACCACGCGCCCATTGCCAAGCGTTCCCGAGAGCACGTAAACGCCTTCCTCGGAAATGGTCAGCACCGAGCCTTCCGCCGCCGCGCCCGTGCCCTCGATGGCGATACCATCGTCTGACAGCGTGATGCGCGTAGCCTGCGCTTCATCATAGCTTGCATCCTGATCCCGGTCGGTAAACGACCATTCCGCCGCTTGCGCGCAGGCGCACAGGGCCAGCGTCAACGCAAGCGTCAGCGTCAAAAGCAGTTTTTTCATATTTCCTCCTTCATCGCGCGGCCGATGCAAAGAACAGGCCGCTCATAGCTCCTCATGATCCGCCGCCACGCGGCCCAGCACGATCTCCAGATTGCCGTTGCGGCAGCGCAATTCGTCGATAAATTCCTTTTCATGCATCCCCTCGCGCATCCACAGGCGGTATTGCAAGCGATAGAGGCTGCCCATATTGGTGGTGCGCACGCTCACCAATTCGCAGCGGCGCGTATAGCGGCGGAAAATATCGTCAAAAACACCTGTATAATCGAGGCTCTCGGGAATGGTGATTTTCAATTCTTTGTCGCGCGCGGGCATCTCGCCAAAGCGGGCCAACAGAAGCAGCACGCTTAAAAGGCTTACGCCGCCCGCAAGCGCGAGCGCCAAAACCAGATAGCCTGTTCCCGCCGCCAGGCCCGCGGCCATGGCCAGAAACACGCTGCAAATCTCCCGGGCCCCGCCGGGAGCGGAGCGAAAGCGCACCAGGCTGAACGCGCCCATGACCGCCACACCCGTGCCCAGGTTGCCGTTGACAATGCAGATCACCACCTGCACCACCACCGGCAGCAGCGCCAGCGTCACCGCGAAACCGCGCGTGTACACACTGCGGAACATATAGGCAAACGCGATGATCAGCCCGGCGGCAAACGCCGAAAGCGATGCCAACAAAAAGCCCTGCGCGCCGCTCACGTCTGTGAGGGCCAAAAGTCCGTCAAACACAGGCAGCCCCTCCTTCCAAAAGCACATCATTGCGATAAGCGCCGCCGTATTTGGAAAAAGAGGTCGGATAAGCACGGCAGGCGTCCAACGCATCCGCCAGCCACAGAGGGATGGCGCCCGGCGTTTTCACTTCCAGCAAGCGCTGCCCTGGCGATAGCAGATCCTTCCCCCACGCGCCCGCTTCCAGGAACAATTCCGCATGGCGGTAGCGTATGCGCCCGTCAAATGTGAGGCGCAAAAACGGATCCTCCACGCCGGCGTAGGCAATGCGCTCGGCGCTGACAAGCATGACCGGGGCGATGCCGGGATAGTAGTGCAGGGCGTAGTCAATCTCGCGGCAAACCTGCCCGCCGGCGCGCGGCGCCCGTCAAGCAACCAATCCCGCGCCTCCGACAGCGGCAGGCATACCCGCCGCTTGTATACGACGCCGCGATACTTTTTCTTCAGTTCCACAAACACCGTGTCGCCCGCCTTTGGCACGCCATAGCTGCGCACGCGCAGTTTTTCCTTATAGACCGGTTTATCCAGAGAAGCGCGGATCAGGCGGTGATCCGGCGTATCCAGATAGACGCTCAGCACCGTAGTTTTTCCATACGCGTCCGCCGCGATGCGCGTCCCGGCGATGGCCATAAACCGCTCGTATTGTTCCTCACAAAGCAGAAATTTCTTTTCATAGCGTTCAAACGTATACTGCATCCTGCAACATCCCTGCAGCGTACCATGTTTTCGACCTGGCCCGAGTTTAGCACAGGAACCTTAATGAAAACCAAACCGTTTTCCCTGGAATTGTATCCACTTTGTGAACAATCGCGCTTTGCCTGAGGAAACGCCCGTTGATTTTTGCAGTGCCTGGCCGGCGTCAAGGCCCATTTCCCGCTGGAGTATTGCGGCGTTGACTCCATATGCGCGCCGGATTGGCCAAATCCTGCACCCCGATGGCGTTGGCCTGCCGCTTTCCGCGGTGGCATGCTTGCAAAACCATTTCTGCCATGACATGAAAAGCGCCGCCGATTTTGTTCGGCGGCGCTTGCGTGACCGGCCTTGCCGGCGGGCTCCACGCTTTGGCGGATGTATCCACAGCTTCCGGTGCGCTTGGGTTGTGCTTTGTCTGTCCTCCGGCTTCGTTCACCCACGGGGCGATGATTTCACCGGGTGTTTCAGCGTTTCAATGGCGTCTACTTCGCCGCGGTAACGCAGGCGCGGCGTGTTGACAGGCTTTACATAGCGAATGATATTCGCCAGCAGCAGTTGAATTTCGTCAATATAGTATACCGGGAACTCCTCATGCCCAGGCGCAAGATAGAACACCTTGCCAGCGCCTTTGTGCCAACCGCAAACGCTGCGCAGCACTTCCCCGCCTTCAAACCAGCTGATAAACACCAATTCATCGGGGTTGGGAATGCACCCAGGCTCGCCATACATCTCACTGCAGGGAATTTCAATGTACTCTTTTTGCAGCCCGGCCAGAATGGGATGGCTCCTGTCGACGACCCACATGCGCTCCATCTCGCCCAGCTCCCGGTATTTCCCAATGGGCGAAGGGCAGCCCAACAGCTTGCGCGCGGGTTTTCCGTGGAAGCCAGCGTGCAGCAGCACCAGGCCCATGCCGTTTAAAACCGCGTTCATTACCCGCTCGGCCGCCTGTTCCGAAACCTGGTCATCATAGAGATGGCTCCACCATACCAGCACGTCCGTTTCATCAATTATCTGCTGGGAAAGGCCGCACTCGGGGTCGGACAGGTTTGCGGTGCGAATTTCAAAATCGCAATGCGCGCCCAACGCCCCGGCGAGATATGTATTGATGTCGTTGGGATACAGCGCAATCGCGCGGGGTTCCAGTTCCGGGTCAATGCCCTCGCTCCAAATGGTTACGCGAATCTTATCCATATTCATGCCTCCTGCAGTAGAGATTACAAAATTGTTTCGAAAATCAGCCCTTGACGGCTCCAGAGGTCATGCCGGCAATGATATGCTTTTGCATTGCGATATACACAATCAGAATCGGGATGAGCGTAAGCACAATGACCGCGCAAATCTTGCCCCATTCCTGCTGCATGACGCCCCAGTAGTTGTACACCATCAGCACCATCGTCCACTTGGAAGAACTGTTGAGCAAATAGAGCGGGGAAACAAAATCATTCCAGGCGCTGATGAACGTCAAGGTCGCAACGGTGACGGTGACCGGCTTGAGCAGCGGAAAGATCACCTGGAAGAACAACTGCGATATATTTGTGCCATCAATAATGGCCG
>CAJFUU010000345.1 GCA_904420265.1 uncultured Clostridia bacterium | reverse complement strand
TTCATCGCCGGGCTGTCGATGGGCGGCATGGGCGCGCTGAAAATCGCCATGCGGCGGCCGGAACAGTACGAAGCCGTATGCTGTCTCTCCGCCGGGCACACCAATTACCGCTTCCATGAGCCGAAGGAGGACACGCCGCGCTTCAACCGCTATTTGATCGCCTATGGCGAACAGGGCCCCCTGCCCAGCGAAGAAGCAACGCTTTCCCGCGCCCGGACGCTGGCCGAAGCGGGCGGCCCCTGCCCGCGCGTGTGGCACGCCTGCGGCGCGCAGGACGGTCTCAAGAGCAACGCCCATTTGACGAGGGATTTTTTTGCCGAACTTCCCGGCAATCCCTTTCAATATGAATACCACGAATATCCCGGCCGTCACAATTGGGAGTTTTGGGAGGCGCGCGTGCCGGAAATGCTCGATTTTGTGTTGCGCGGGCGGAAGGAGAACAGACCATGAGCGCCCTGAAGGACTTTCGCGCGGCAATATTTGATTTGGACGGCACCTTGTTGGACAGCATGTATGTCTGGCGTCATGTGGACGAGCTGTTCTTTGCCGAGCGCGGGTTGACCCTCAGCCCGGACTATGCGCAGGCCATCGCCGGCATGAGCTACCGCGAAAGCGCGCTGTATACCAAAAAGCGCTATGGGCTTGCGGAACCATGGGAGGAAATTGTGGACATCTGGACGCGCATGGCAGAGCGCGAATACCGCGAGAACGTGCGCCTGAAGCCCGGCGCGGAGGCCTATCTGCGCGCGCTCAAGGCGCGGGGCGTGCGTCTGGCGGTGGCTACGGCCATGCCGCCGGGGCTGTTCAAGCCCTGTCTTAAACATCGCGGCATCGAGGACCTGTTTGAAATAGCGCTTTCGGTGGAAGACGCGGGCGGCCGCGGCAAACTTTCCGGCAAAGTGTTTTTGATGGCGGCGGAAAAGCTGGGCGTGGTTCCTGCGGACTGCGTGGTGTTTGAGGACGTATACGAGGGCGTGGCCGGGGCCAGAAGGGCGGGCATGCGCGCCGTGCTGGTTTACGACGAGGCCTCCGCCCATCGCCATGGCGACGCCGCCGCTCTGGCCGAGCGGGTGATTCACAGCTTTGAGGAACTTTTGGAAGAGGAATGAACGTGCGCTTTGCAGATTGCTTCCGCGCGCGGGAAGCCTTTTGCCGGAGGGAGCGCCGGGGGAACGGCTAAAACGGAAACATCATCTGCAATTTGACGGGCATGTGGTCATGGCGGCGCCAGTACATTCCGCGGCGGGCCGCGCGGCGCAGGAAGCGCTGTGGACGGCTGCGCCGCCATCGCCCGCAAATACGGCCTGCTATTTCTGACTGCCACGCCCGCCCGGCGCGCAAAATGCGTGCAACCCATATCGAAGGCCTCGGCGACGGAATGCACAGGACTCCGAGAGGCCTGCCGCACATTTGCCTATACAGACGCCGCTGCGGCTGCCGGGCAGCGCGCCAACGTACATTTCCCCGCCGGCGCGCCGCCGCATATCCCGCAAAAACGCCGCGTTGCCGGCGAAAATGCCTTCGCCAAAGCGCGAGGCGGCCACCCCTGCAAATCAGAGCCGGATCGCCTCCGCTTTCGGCGGCAGGGCGCCGTATCCATGAGAAAAGCCCATGCATCCATAGCCGATTTCCGAAACCTCTATATTGCGCAGCTTTCTTGTTTTCATGTGTTTTCTCCTCTAGCGGTTTATCCCCTCTGCAAGCGGGGCAGACAAAGCCCGGTTTCTTTCGCCGCTTACCACTTCATGGCCGCTTCCACCATGACGGGATTTTCCGGATTTCCGATCATGGGGGAGGCCGTGTCCATCTTTGCAAGCCGCTCCATTTCGCCTGTGTTGAGCGCGAAATCGAACAGGTCAAAGTTTTCCCGGATGCGCTCTTCGTGGATAGACTTTGGAATCACAATCGCGCCGCTTTGCATGAGAAAACGCAGCGCCACCTGGGCGGCTGTCTTGCCGTGCGCCTTCGCGATTTCCACCAGCGCCGGGGCTGTGAACATCTCGTTTTTCCGCCCCTGCCCCAGCGGGGCATATGCCATGTGCCGGACGCGGTACTTTTCCAGCCACGCGTGTTCCTCCCGGCGCTGGCACAGCAGATGGGTTTCAATCTGGTTTAC
>CAJFUU010000344.1 GCA_904420265.1 uncultured Clostridia bacterium | reverse complement strand
GGCATTATGTATGGTGGTTTTCCCCCGCGCCAGCACCGCGGCCATCATCACGTTTTCCGTGGCCCCAACGCTGGGAAAATCCAGGTACACATCCGCGCCGCGCAGATGGGCCCCGTCGCATTCAATCATGCCGTGCGCCTCGCGAATCGTCACGCCCAGCGCGCGCAGGCCCTTCAAATGCAAATCTATCGGCCTTTGCCCAATCTCACAGCCGCCGGGATAGCTCACCTTGGCGCGCCGGAAGCGCCCGATGAGCGGGCCGAGCATGAAAATGGACGAGCGCAGGCGCTTGGAAAGCTGCTCGGGCATTTCATGGCTTTCGGCGCGCGAGGCGTCGATAGCCACGTCCCGTCCGCGCGTTTCCACGCGGCAACCCAGCGTTTTGAGGATGGATAGCATGTTGCGCGCGTCCACGAGGTCCGGGCAGTCTTCCACCGTCACCGGCTCGTCTGTCAACATCGCCGCCGCCAAAATCGGCAGCACCGCGTTCTTTGCGCAGCCGACCTCCATCTCCCCGCAAAGCCGCCTCCCGCCGATTACCCAAAACATATCTCCTCGCCGCCTTCCATAGCATCCGGGCGATAAAACATCGCTCCTGTCTATGTTATGGGAATGCGCGGGAAAAGGTGCGTGTCCACCCATCAGATTGGGTCCGCATCGCGGGAAATATTGAGCAGAAGCCCTACCGCGCCCATGATGATGGAAATAGACGTGCCCCCGGCGCTGAAGAAAGGCAGCGGCAGCCCCGTGGTGGGCATCAGGCCGATCACCACCGCCACGTTGAGCACACACTGCACGCCAATCATGGCCGTGATGCCGCCGGCCAGCAGGCTTCCAAAACGGTCCTGACAGCGCATGGCCACGCGCAGGCCGAAAAACACAAACGCCGCAAACATGGCAAGCACCGCCACGCAACCAAAAAAGCCCAGGTCCTCGCCCACCACGGCGAAGATAAAATCGCTCTCCGGATACGGCAAAAAGGCGTACTTCTGCCGTCCCTTGCCCAATCCCATGCCAAACAGGCCGCCCGAACCGAAGGCCATCAGGGACTGCGAAAGCTGATAACCCTCGTTGGTCAGATAGGCGAAGGGGTCGCGAAAGGACATCAACCGCGCACGGCGGTAGTCCTCCGAAAGCGCATAGAACGTGCCCAGCGCCGCGCCCGCCACGCCCACCAGCCCCATGTGCAGCCAGCGCGCCCCGGCCATGAGCACCATCACCGCCGCGACGATGAGTATGCTTCCGGCCGTGGAGAGGTTCGGCTGCAAAAGAATGAGCATGAACATCGCGCCCGGCACCACAAACAGCGGCACCAGCCCGGTGAAAAACCGGCGCACATCCCGCCCCGGGGCGCTGAGCGCGCGGGCCAGGAAGAGGATCATGGCATACTTGGCAAGTTCCGAAGGCTGGAAACTCAAAGGCCCCACGCGCAGCCAACGCCGCGAGCCGTTGAGCATCCTGCCCACGCCGGGGATGGCCACCAGTATCAGCAAAACAACGCTCACGCCCACCAGCGTCATCACCACCGCCGGCTGGTTGAGTTTTCGGTAGTCCAGGCGCAGGATAACAAACATCATCGCCGCGCCGGCGGCGATGCCGACAAGCTGCGAATAGACTTCCGAAAGGGCGCTGCCGTCGTCCTGCGCATTGTAATAGCTGGCCGCATAGAGCACGACCAGGCCCGTAAGAACCAGCAGCAGGAAGGAAAACAGCACGCCACGGTCCACGCGGCGGGTCAAGGCATGTTGGACTCCAGACCCTTTACGATCCGCTTAAATTCGCGCCCGCGCGCCTCATAATCCGTGAACATATCGAAACTGGCGCATGCCGGCGACAAAAGCACGTTCCCGGCGGGAACGGCGCGCGCCCGGGCGATGCGCACGGCCTTTTCAAAGTCGTGCCCCGCATGTTCATAGGCGGTAAAGCCCTCGTCCTTGAGGGCGGCTTCAATGGCCTGCGCAGTATCGCCAATGAGCACGGCGTGCGCAATGTTGCCGCGCACCATTTCACGCGCCAGGGGATGATAATCGGCCTTCTTGTAGCTGCCGCCAAGGATAATGACCGTGGGCGCGGTCATGGAGCGTATGGCCCAAAGCGTGGAATCCACGTTTGTGCCCTTGGAATCGTTGATATAGCGCACCGTGTCCAGTTCGCGCACGAACTCCAGGCGGTGTTCCACGCCCTGGAAAGCGCGCAACGTATGGCGCACCACCGGTGCGGGGATGCCCGCCGACATGGCCATGGCGGTGGCGGCAAGGGCGTTTTCCAGGTTGTGCGGGCCGGGCAGGGCGATTTCCTCCACCGCGCAGACCGTGCGCGGGCCGCTCTCGTCTACAAAGACGACTTTCCCCTCGCGCACCAGCGCGCCCGAGGGCGCCGATCCGGAGCGCGAAAACCAAACAACTTTGGCGCGCGTATGCGCGGCCATGGCGCGGGTGGTTTCGTCGTCGTAATTGAGCGTCACAACGTCGCCTTCGCGGCAGTTGGCGAAAATGCGCTCCTTGAGGGCAATGTAATTTTCCATGGTGCCGTGGCGGTTCAAATGATCTTCGGTCACGTTGAGCACCGCGGCGACGGCGGGATGGAACTGCGAAACCGTTTCCAACTGGAACGAGGAAACCTCGCACACCGTAACATCCCCGGCCCGCATTTTGGGCACGGCCTGCGCGTAGGGCGCGCCGATGTTGCCCACCACCCAGGTGCGCCGGCCCGCGTTTTTGAAAATTTCGCCCAGCAGCGTGCAGGTGGTGGTCTTGCCGTTGGTGCCGGTCACGGCCAACAGCAACCCCAGGGATTCGCGGTAGGCGTATTCCAATTCGCCCATCACTTCCACGCCCATTTCGCGGGCGCGAACCACCGCCGGGTGCGTATCGGGAATACCGGGGCTGACGATCAGGGCGTCCATGCCGTCCAAAAGCGGCAGCGGATCCTCCCCAAGACGCCAATGGACGCCCTGCACGTTCAAATCGTCCAGCGCGCCCCCGAATTGCTCTTTGGTTTTTAAATCGCAGATCGTCACTTCGCAGCCGCGCGCAACCAGCAGCCGCGCCGCAGCCGCGCCGCTTCGCGCCATGCCCAGCACGAGCGCTTTTCGAATTTGCATAGAACCCTCCTTACTGGTCCGGGGCGTGTCTTCGGAAAGTCGTGATTCCGGCCGGCTCCCCTTCATGCCGAAAGGCCGATCCCGAAAATTGGAAAGCGCGCTCCCATGGTTTGTTTGAAAAGGGAAACGCCATGGGGAAACTCCCGTCCGCTTCCGCGGAGAATCCGCAGCGCCAAAGCGGCGGGAAAGACCCTGCGAGCGCGCTTCAGAGAATTTTCAAACGGCGCCTAGGCCGTAAAGCCCAGCAGCGCCAACAGGCACAAAAGCACGGTTACGATGTAATACATCGCCACCACGCGCGTTTCGGGCATGCCGCCAAGTTCAAAGTGATGGTGCAGCGGCGCCATGCGGAATATGCGCTTGCCGTGCGTGGCCTTAAAGTAAGTCACCTGAATGATGTCCGAAAGGCTGGAGACGAACATCGCGAAGGCAATCACCGGCAGAATCAATGCCAGTCGCGTCACCAGGCAAATGCCCACCAGCGCGCCGCCGATGAAAAACGAACCGACATCGCCCATGAACACGCTGGCCGGATAGGCGTTGAAGCGCAGAAAGCCCAACAGGCCGCCCGCCATGGCTCCGGCGAAAATGGCGGTGTTGATGAGGTTTTCTTCATTGGCCGGGTTTGCGCCGGCCAACAGCACGCAAATCAGCGCCATCGTCGCAAAGTCGAACAGCGAGCAGCCGCCCAGCAGGCCGTCCAGGCCGTCGAGCAGGTTGGCGGAATTGACCGTGCCCACCAGGATGAACACCATCACCGGAATATAGGCCCAGCCCAGTTCCCATTCAACGCCGAAAAACGGCACCGTCAAACTTGAGCCGATCAGCGGATGGTTGTACGCCCAGAAGGACAGGCCCAGGGCGATAATCACCTGTGGCACCAGTTTCTGTTTGGGCGTGAGGCCCAGCGAGCGGTGCAATTTCACCTTGATAAAGTCGTCCACAAAGCCGACCAGGCCGAAGCCCACGGCGCAGAGAATGGCGATCAGCAGAAAATCCCAGCGGCTCTCGCCCTGGGCGAACGCCAGCGCCGCAATGAGCGCCGGCACGGCAAAAATAACGCCGCCCATGGTGGGGATGCCCTGCTTTTTCTTGTGCGATTGCGGGCCAAGGTCGTAAATCGTCTGCCCGAACTTCATGCGCTTGAGCCAGGGAATCACCACCGGGCCAAAGACGATGGCCATGACAAACGCGGCGATGATGGTCAATATCAGCCTTTGCATCTTCTGTTGTCCTCCCGAGCGCTACTTTCCACGGCCACGCATTTCCTCGAGCAATTCCCGCACCACAATCTTTTCGTCGAATGCATGCTTGACGCCCTTGATCTCCTGGTATGTCTCGTGGCCCTTGCCGGCCAGCACGATCACATCGGAATTTCCGGCGATGGACAGCGCGTGGCGAATCGCCTCGCGGCGGTTCTCTATCACGGTATATTCGCAACCGGTGTGGCGAATTCCTTCCTCAATCTGGTTGAGAATTTCGAAAGGATCTTCGTTGCGGGGGTTGTCGCTGGTGAGGATGACCAGGTCGGCCAGCTCTCCGGCGATTTCGCCCATGATGGGCCGTTTGCTGTGGTCGCGGTCGCCGCCGCAGCCAAACAGGGCAATCAGGCGGCCCCTGGTGGTTTCGCGCACGGATTTCAGGATGTTTTCCAGGCTGTCGGGCGAGTGCGCGTAATCAAGGATAACGCGGTAAGGCGTTTCCGTTTCCAGAAGTTCGATGCGTCCCGGTACGGCGCGCACGTCTTCCAGGCCGTTGCGAATGGCTTCAGGGCCTATGCCCAGCGCGATGGCCACGCCCGCGGCCAACAGGGCGTTGTAAACGTTGAAAATGCCTGACAGGCGCAACTTCACCATCACGCGGAAGCGCTTGTGGCAGGTGAGCAGAAACGTAAGGCCGCGCTCGCCGACTTCAATGTCGTTGGCGTAGACATAGCTGGATTCGCGAATGCCCGTGCGCAGGGCCTCCCGCCCCAGCGCGGCGACCCCTTCGGAAACGCGCTCGTCGTCGCAGTTATAGACGATGGCGTCAGACATATCCGGCGCCAGCAGGCGCATTTTCGCGGCGAAATAGGTATCCATATCGCCGAAATAGTCCAAATGATCCTGCGAAAAATTTGTAAACGCCGCCACGGCAAAATGCATGCCGCTGAGGCGGTGCATGGCCAGCGCGTGAGCCGAAACCTCCATCACCACATACTCCACGCCCGCATCGGCCATGCTTTTTAAAAGCATCTGTACCTCGATGGGGTCGGGCGTGGTCAGGCGCGAGGGAATGACCTCTTCGCCAATCATCGAACACACCGTGCCGATCAGGCCGGTTTTATGCCCCGCCGCTTCAAGAATGGATTTAATCAGGAAACTGGAGGTGGTCTTGCCCTTCGTGCCGGTAATGCCTATCAGTTTCATTTTGCGGGCGGGATTGCCAAAGAACTCCTGCGCCATATAGGAAAGCGCTTCGCGCACGCTGCGCACTTTCACCTGCGGGCAATCCAGGGGGAGTTTGCGCTCCACCACCAGCGCTACGGCGCCGCTTTGCAGGGCCTGCGGGGCCAGATCGTGCGCGTCGGTGTGCATGCCGGGAATGCAGAAAAACAGAGCCCCCGGCGCAACCTTGCGCGTGTCCGAACACAGAGAGGAAATTTCCACCTGCGCATCGCCGAATATTTCCACCTCGCCGGGAACAATTCCCGCAAGCGCGTTGAGTTTCATTCTCACTTGACCCCCTGTAAATTTATGGCGGCTCAAACGTCACCGTGACGCATGTGGTCGGCGTGACGCGCGCGTCCGCCTCGGGCGACTGGGAAACGGCCACGCCGCTGCCCTCAATGCGCATTGTAAGCCCACAGGAGCGCAAAAGCCTGTTTGCCTCGACCACGGACATGCCCGCTACATTGGGAACGGCGACGCGGTTGTTTTCATCCGCCACCGCTTCTCCCTCAACGTATAGCATGACCAGCGAGCCTTCGGTCATTCCCGCTCCGGCGGCGGGAAGCTGGCCCTCCACCGTGGCCCCGGAACCGGAAAGCACGTGCCCCAGCCCCGCTTCCTCAAGCTGGTCGATGGCCTCGGAAACCGCAAGGCCCGTCACGTCCGGCACCGCAACCTCTTCAAGGGGCTCCGCGTCCGTCTCGGGCGCGACGCCCAGGTAAATCAGCGATTGCTCGAGTATATCCCGGGCAAACGGCGCCGCGGTGGTAGAGCCGAAGTCCACGGCCACGTCCGCCTCGTCAACGATGAACAGCACCGCGATTTGCGGGTCGTCCATGGGCGCGAAGCCGATGAACGAGCCGATGTGCTTATCCGTGGAGATGGCGCCGTCCACATACACCTGGGCCGTGCCGGTCTTGCCGCCGACGCGGTACCCTTCAATGTAGGCGTTGCGCCCGCCGCCTTCCGTAACCACATTTTGGAGCAGCTGGCGCATGGTGGCGGAAGTTTCTTCGGAAATGGTCGTGCCGCGCACCACGGTTTCGCCCCGCTCGATTACCTCACCGCTTTCCGAGGTAATTTCCTTGACGACATAGGGCTGAAGCAGCTTTCCGCCGTTGATTACAGAGCAAGCAGCGGTTAAAAGCTGTATGGGCGTAACCGCCACGGATTGGCCAAAGCCGATGCGCGCCAAATCCACGCGCTTGACAACGCTTTCGTCGATGACGATGCCGCTGCCCTCGCCGGGAATATCCACGCCCGTAGGTTCCCCAATGCCGAAGCGCTCCATGTAATCGTAAAAGCGCTCGATGCCCAGGCGCAATCCCAACTCCACAAATACGGGGTTGCAGGAATTTTCCAGCGCCTCCGCCATGGTTTCCGCCCCGTGGGGATTGCCCCAGCAGCGGATGCGCCCGCCTTCGACATAGGTGGAACCAGAGCAGTAAAAGCCCTCGTTCACATTTGTCACTCCCGCGTCCAACGCGGCGGCGGCGGTGAGGATTTTGAACGTCGAACCCGGCTCGTAAGCGTCGGCGATCACCGTATTGCGCATGCGCTCGGTGAGCGTCTCCACATCGTCGCGGGGCGGATCGTTCAGGTCGTAGTCCGGCTTGCACACCAGGGCGAGAATTTCGCCCGTCTGCGGTTGCATGACCAGCACGCGCACGCTTTTGGCGTTGTTGACCGCCATGGCTTCCCGCGCCGCGCGCTCGGCAAAAGCCTGAATGGAGGCGTCGATGGTAAGCGTAACGCTGCCGCCGTCCACGGCGGGCACATATTCGCTGGCGCTGTAACTCAGTTCGCGGCCCTTGCCGTCAATCTCCTCCAGGATGCTTCCGGCGCGGCCGGAAAGGTAATCGTTGAGCGAAGCTTCCAGGCCCGCCTGCCCCACCCCGTCGATGGTGGTCAGCCCCAAAAGCTGGGTGGCGAACGCGCCCATCGGGTAATAGCGGCGGCTCTCCTCTTCCAGGTAAAGGCCGTCGAGCGCCTCGGAGCCGGCCTGCTCGTGTTCGAGCATCATGGCTTTGAGCTGCTGCGCGGTTTCGCGCGAAAGCTGGCGTTTGAGCGTGACGCCGCCCTTGGAGGTATCGGAAACGCGCAGGGCGATCTCGCTTTCCTCCATATCCAGCACGGGCGCGAGTATGCGCGCGAACGCCGCGGCGTCTTTTACCTGCCGGGGGCTGGCCGAGGCGGTATAGGCCGTGGCGCTCATGGCCAGCACCGTGCCTTCGCGGTCATAGATGGCGCCCCGCGTAGGGGCGATGACCGACTCGCTCGTCCACTGCGCCTGCGCCCGGCGCTGCAAATCCTCCGCGGCGATGGCCTGCAAGTAGAAAAGCCGCGCCGTTAAAAGCAAAAACAGGACAAAAAAGGCGGCCATGCATACCGCAAGGCGGCGACGGACGACAGGCCCCGTGAGAACCAACCGCATCCCTCCCCGCCTTGAAGTTTACTGGACCACTCCTTCCCCGCCGGGCAATTCGGCGGTTTGCGTTTGTGCATCCTCCGGCGTAAGCGCCAGGCTCACAACGCGGATGGCGTCCTCCGTGGGGCGCTCCATGCCCATCTGCAGGGCCAGTTGCTCTATGCGCTCGGGATTTTTAAGCATAGAGAGAGACAGCTCCAGATTGTCGCGGCGCGCGTTCAGTTCGACAATTTCCTTTCCCACCGCGTCCAGTTCCTTGGACTGGGCGGAAATGCCCGCCAGCATGCCGATCTGCACAAACAGGCCGGCAAAGAGCACGCCTGCCAATACAAGCTTCGCCACGCGGGCCCTGCGCCCGCGCGCCGTCAATTCTCTTCTGTGCGTGTTTGTGTTCATTTCTATTCCCTCTCTTTTCGCCTTAGAACCGGTCCGGGCCGTAGTAGCGGTCGTTGACATAGGAAAGCAGGCTTTCAATGTCGTTTTCAGCCACCTCGCAGGCGGCGGCAAAGCGGGCCTCGTCCCAGATTTCCAGATAGCGTCCCACGCCCACAAAGCGGATGGCCTTGTCCATTCCTGCCTTCTGACGCAAACCCATGGGAAGAAGTACGCGCCCCTGCCCGTCCAGGCGTTGGCCCGGGAAAGAGAAAGCCTTGATCAGGCGCACATAGGCCATGCCGCGGGCGTCGCTGTCGGGAATGCGCTCCAGGCGCCGGCCAATCTCTTCCCATTTCTCCACGGGATACAGGGCAATGGCGTTGAATTCGTTGTTCAGGCCAATGGTGAAACCCTCGCCCAGCCCTTCGCGGTATGCGGCGGGAATGGTCACGCGGCCCTTCGGGTCAATCGTATGCGTATAGTTGCCCGAAAATTCTGCACCGTTCAAGGTTTCACCCCCCTCTCAGCCATCTACTCTCCCACATTCTACCACAAAACGGGATAACTCGCCACTATTTGCCACCGATTTCATACTTTTTTCAAAATTCGACAGAATTCGGACAAAAAAGAGACGCTCCCGGGGAGGAGCGTCAGCGTCGTTTGCGGAATTTCTTCAAATTTCACGGCGGGCGCGCACAGGCAGCGCCAGGGCGAGCATGGCAAGGCCGGCAAGGCAAAGCGTCAGTTTGTTGCCCGGCAGGCCGAGCGCGTCGCCAAACAGCGTAAGGCCAGACGGCATCACGCCGCACCAGTCGAGCGCGAGCCAAAGCGCGGACAGGGCCGCGGCAAAAAAGGCGCTGCCCGAAAGCGCGGAGCACAGGGCGGCAAAACCGCCCAGAAAGGCCGCATTGGCAAAGCAGCGCAGGCAGAGCTGTTCGCCCGGCGCGCCGCCGGCGGCGTCCAGGAGCAGCGCGCAGGCAAACGCCCCCACCCACACCGCCGCCAGCAGCCAGAGGGCCCGCACGGCCCACACCGCCGTCACCGGCAGGCCGCGCGCGGCGACGGACTCGCGCACGCCGCGCTCCTGTTCCGGGGAAAACAGGGCGCACAGAGCGACTACGCCGGCAATTGCCGGAGCGCTCTCCAGCGTCCAGGCTGCCTCCCGTCCATCCGGGCGCGCCAGAATGCAGACAAGCGACGCAAGCAGAAAGATCATCAGCGCGGCCAGCGCCCTCCACAAAGCGTTCCGCCGCAGGTCGAGGCGCACGGCCTCCAATACATAAGCCATACTTTTCCTCCCTCTTTGTTTCTTACTTGAAATACCGGCAAACCTTTCCCCAACGCCGCTTTCGCGGCGCATCGGGATATTGACAAAGCCAGCAGGCTGGCGGCGCAGTGAAAAGGCCTGCAAGGCAAGAAATCTGCCATGGATATAGACGGCCGCGGGCTGCAGGCGCTTCCGACGCGGCGCGCCGTAAATTGTTTTTTTGCGCCTGTTTACCCGGTTGCCAGGAAAATCTTTGCACCCGAGGCCTTGGCCGCGCTCTGCAACGCCGCTTTCGCGGCGCATGGGTCGGGCCGTCCTTTTCTCTTTTCCCGTTTTCAGCGCCAGGAGAACGCGCAGATTTCATAACGCTCTTTCGCCGGGGCGCAGTATTCATGTTTTCATTCCCGCATCTGCCGTCCCATCGCCTTCCCGTTCCCGAATTGTTTTCCCCGCCGATGCATCCGCGCCCTCAACATCGCGCGGGGGCCGCGTTTTTCCCTTCACAGCCGCCGTCCCCCAAGTTCTTCTTTCCCGAATCATTCCCTCGCAGTACAGGCCGCCTCTCTACATTGCGCGGCATGCACCGTCTTTCACCTTCCCGCTTCGGCGTTTCCGAAGTTTTTTGTCCGAGTCCGGCCTCGCGCGGTCTTATTGCGCGGGGTGCGGCGCTTCCCAATTCGCCGTCGCCACTGTGGGCCCTTCTTCCTCGAATCACTTCCTCATCAGGACAGGCTGCGCCCTCAACATTGCGCGGCACACACCGCCTTTCACATTCCCGCTTCGGCGTTTCCGAAGCTTTTCGTCCAAGTCCGGCCTCGCGCGGTCTTATTGCGCGGGGCGCGGCGGTCAGAGCAATGTTCTTCACGACCTCGGCCATGCCCCATTGCGCAGGAGCGCAGCTTTCCTCGCCGATGTTGCAGTGTCGGCAGGGAGCATGCCTCTATTGCGCGGGGACACAACTCGAATCCTGATGCCATATTTCAAAGGCATCGGCCATGCCTCATTGCGCAGGGGCGCAACGTCCCGCTCGTGCAGGAGAGGAGAGATTGCCAGCCCCCATTGCGCGGAGGCGCAGCTTCCGTATTTGACGGAATGCGAAAGAGTGCAGTTCCATGCCCCCATTACGGGGACGCGGCCAGAACGGCTTTAACGCCACGGCGGCGCGCACACCATGTTCCTCATTGCGCAGAAGCGCAGCGCTTCCCCATCCGCAGCCGCCGCTGTCCCGCAAGCCCTTCTTTCCCACATCATTTCTTCGCAGAACATAGAACAGGCTGGACAACATCTCGCGGGGCTCCACACTCTGCCCCGCTGCTTGGGCGTTTCCAAGGCTTTTTGTCCAAATCCGGCCGCCTGCGGCCTTATTGCGCAGGGCGCGGCGGTCAGAGCAATGTTCTTCACGACCTTGACCATGCCCCATTGCGCAGGAGCAGCTTTCCTCGCCGATATTGCAGTGTCGGCGGGGAACATGCCTCCATTGCGCGGAGGCGCAGCGCTTCCCCATCCGCAGCCGCCGCTGTCCCGCAAGCCCTTCTTTCCCACATCATTCTCTCGCAGAACAAGGCCGCGCCCTCAACATTGTACAAAACACACCGCCTTTCGTCGCCCCGCCGCTCAGGCGTTTCCGGAGGGCTTCGTTTCCAGCCGTATAACGCAGTATTTTTTCATCGCCGCGCGTCAGGCCGTGCGGCTTCCGACGCGCAAGGCGTATACGCTTTTTCTCTTCCACTCCACGGCCAGTACCGTCAGCGCTATAAGCGCGAGGCCCAACAGCGCGGCGGCAATCCGTCCGCGCGCCAGTTCCGCCGCCCCCTGCAGGAACGCTTCCGTCCGCCCCAGCGCCTCATGCCGTGGCGAAAAGAGCGAGCCATAGCAAAATGCGGGCGCAGAACGCGCCGCCCAACCCCAGAAGAACATCGCCGCCACGCCCAGCGGCAGACCGCTCAAAGCCGCGCCCAACGCGCCCGCGCCTACGCTGAGCAAAACCGTTGGCAAAAGCCAGAGCAACGTATACTTGAAATAAGCCAGCAAATCCACGTTGCCCAGCCCGTAGTCCGTGGCCGATACGCAGGTAAGCGTCGCCGCCATCACCATCACCGGCAAAAGCATCGCCGCGGAAAGCGCGGCGCAGCGGCAGCCGGCCAGTTTCCAGGAGGAGGCCTCCCGCGCGTATACCGCCGCGCGCACACCACGCCGGTCGCGCATGAACAGTTCCGCTGCCGGCAAGGCGCTCACCAGCGCCAACACCGGCCCCAGGCGACTGCAAAACAGCCGCGCATGCGCGCCGGAAAAGCGGTCCACATCGCGCACAAGGGCATATTCCTCCTCTGAAACGGTATGCGCGGCCAAGCCGTCGCTTGCTTCCGCCCCCGGAGGAACGACCAACGCCGGCGGCGGCAACACATTCTGGAAGTAGGCGAAAAGCACCAGCGCCGTCACCGCGACGATATACGTTGCCGACCGGCACACCCGCTGAAACTCCATCCAGCACAGGCTCATCCTTCCCCGCCTCCTTCCAGGCACAGCAGACAGGCGTCCGCAAGGCACGGCCTGTCTGGCCTTCCCAGCCCGGGCGCGCCCGTGGGATCGACAAAGCGCGCCACCCGCCGCTCTCCGTGTTCCACGACGCTGACCACGCGAAAGCGCCGTTTGAATTCCGCCAACGCGCCCTCGGGCAACGCCGCCAAAAACACCTTGCCCTGCGCGCGCCGAATCAGTTCCGCCGCCGTGCCCTGGGCGCGAAGTTTGCCCTCTTCAAGCACGGCCACGCGCGGGCAAAGCCCTTCCACATCGCGCGCCGCTTCGGCGGCAATCACCACCAGGCGATCGGTCGCGGCCTCGGCCAGCAAGCCGCGCATGCAGGCCCGTTCGTCCACATCCAGCCCGGCGGCGGGCTCGTCCACAAGCAGTACGCGCGGGTCGTGCATCAGCGCCTGCGCCACGCCCAGGCGGCGCAGCATGCCGGGCGAAAGTTTGCGCACGCGCGTGTCCGCCTCTTTTTCCAGGTTGGCCAATTCCAAAAGCTGTCCGGTGCGCGCCCGGCGCGTGAGCGCGTCCAGCCCCGAAAGTGCGCCCAGATAGTCCATCGCTTCGCGCACGCGCATATTGCCGTACATATTGAAATTTTCGGACAGATAGCCGGTAATCGCGCGCACTGCGCCGGCCTTTTCCAGCGGTACGCCGCACACGCACGCCTCGCCGGCATCCGCCTTGAGCAGCGTGGCCAGTATGCGCAAAAGCGTTGATTTGCCCGCGCCCGCGCGCCCCAACAGGGCGAACGCGCCGCCCTCCATGCGCAGCGTCAGGCCGTCCAGCGCCGTTTTGTTGCCAAATTTCCGCGTCAGGCCGCGCAGTTCAATGCAATTTTCCATAAAAAATACCTCCCCGTCAGGGAGAAGCAGCAAAACAGTGTGGCAAAACGCGCTTTTCGATTTGCCCGTCAAACCGCGTCCGTGCGTTCGGCTTTCCCGCCTCGCGTCTTGCCTTCCTGCCTCGCGACTGGCCTTCCCGCCTTGCGACTGGCCTTCCCGCCTTGCGACTGGCCTTGGAACACTTTTCGCAACCGCGCGGGGCTTGCCTGCAAACCGGCCTGATGCCGCTTAGCGCTTCGGGCGATCTTTCCGCGTTCGCCGTCCGGCCGTACCTGTGCGTTCGCCCTTTTCGCCTTGCGACTGGCCTCAGAACGCTTTTGGCGACCGCGCGGGGTTTGCCTGCAAACCGGCCTGCCGCCGTTCAGCGCTTCGGGCGGTCTTTCCGCGTTCGCCATTCGGCCGTACCTGTGCGTTTGGCCTTCCCGCCTTGCGACTGGCCTCGGAACGCTTTCCGCGGCCAGGCGGGGCTTGCTTGCAAACCGGCCTGATGCCACTTAGCGCTTCGGGCGATCTTTCCGCGTTCGCCATTCGGCCGTACCTGTGCGTTTGGCCTTCCCGCCTCGCGACTTGGCCTCAGAACACTTTCCGCGACCGCGCGGGGCTTGCCTGCAAATCGGTCTGCCGCCGCTTAGCGCTTCGGGCGGTCTTTTGCGTGCGCCGTCCGGCCGTACCTGTGCGTTTGGCCTTCCCGCCTCGGGGCTTGACCTCGGAATGCTTTTCGCCACCGCGAGGGGCTTGCTTGCAAACCGGTCTGCCGCTTAGCGCTTCAGGCGGTCTTTTGCGTGCGCACGGCTGCCTAGCCTGCGTCTGCGGGACAAGGTTGCAGCTCCGGCAACAACCGCAAAGGCGTTGCCGGCATGTCTCGCACGCCGGCCGGGGCATTTCCCGGCGTCAAATCGACATCCGGCCGCCGCGCCAAAACCGCGGCACGTTCCCGCCCTTTGCTGCGGTCTTCCCACAGCAAAACCATGCGGCGTCTCGACCCGCCGGGCCGTCTTGCCCTTTTCCGGCGCTTTGCGCCTCCGGGCCCGCTTGCCGTCTCTTTCCCTGACGGAAAAAGCATAGCGCCAGATTCTAAACTTTTTATCTATTGCAGCGGAAGAAATTTAAACGTCGCCCGCACGCGCGCGCCGCCCTCGGGGGTGTTCCCCACCACAAGCGACCCGCCGTGGCGCTCGGCAAGCGTGCGGCAGATATAAAGGCCGAGGCCGAAGTGTTCGCCGTCCCGCGCGTCGGCCTTGTCGCGGAAATAGGGCTCCACGGCCCGCTTCAGCCCCTCGGGCGAGAAACCGGAGCCGTCGTCTTCCACGGTGAGCGAAAGCGTTTCGCCCAGGCGCAGGAAAATGGCCGTGACCTTTGTCTTCGCATAGCGCGCCGCATTGGAGACAAGGTTGTCAAACACGCGCAAAATCAAGGCCGCGTCCACATCCGCATCGCCTTCGCCGCCGCTTTCCAGCGAAAAAGACAGCCCTCCGCACACAAGCGCGCCTTCGGCAGCCATCTGCGCGCGCAGGGCCTTTATGGGCGTCCGGGCCGGGGAAACGGCCACTTCTTCCAGCCGCGCCGCCTCGCCCATCGTGGCGGTGTAGCGCTCCAGGCGGGCGATATGGCTGTCCATCACCTCAAGCGTTTCCACAACTTTTTCGCGCGTAAGGCGGTCGGGGAAATACTTTTTGAGAAAATCGCTGTACCCGCGCAAAATGGTCAGGGGCGTGCGCAGATCGTGGGAAAAGGCGGCCTGCATCTGCCGCCGTTCCTCCAGCATGCGCCACATTTCGCGGCTGGAACTCGCCAGCGCCGCGCGCATTTTTTCCATGGCTCCCAGCGCCCGGTCCATTTCGTTGCCGTTTTCCAGGGCGACAATGGAAAAATCCAGGTCGTTTTGGGCAATGCGCCCGGCGGCCTGCTCCACGGCCTTTAAAGGCGCCTTAAGTTTGCGGCGGTAAAACAGTATGCCGGCAATCAGCATGCAGATGATGAACACCACCGGGTAGGAAATCAGCGTAACCGCGCCGTAAAGATTGTAGAGGTCGTGTTCTTCCGCCGGAACGTGTTCAAACAGGCTGGAAGAATAGTAAATTTGTTCAGCCACCACTTCCCCATCGACGACGAGCTGTCCCGGCTTGCGATAATCCGCGCCAAAGCGCTGTTCCCAACTGTCATAAAGCCTGTTTTGCAGGTTTGCGCACAATGCCGTAAGCGCCAGCACAATCGAAAGCGCCACCAAAACGCTTATAATCTCATACAGCACAAAACTCCACTTCAGCGACAGCCGCCTGAGCCGCCGCTTGCGCGCCTTCACTTTACCCATTTATAGCCCACTCCCCAGACGGTCTCAATCTGCCCCTGCGCGCCGGCCTGCGAAAGCTTGGCCCGGATGCGCTTGATGTGTTCGGCCACCACGCTGCTGGAGCCTTCGCCGTCCCAGCCCCATACGCGTTCGTAAATGCGTTCCTTGTCAAACACCTGGCCGCGGTTCTGCGAAAGCAGTTCCACAATTTCGAATTCCTTTTTCGCCAGGGGCACGCGCTTGCCCCGCACGTAAACGGCCTTTTCCAGATAGTCCACGGCCACGTCGCCTTCGAAATACACCCGCGCCTCGCGCCGGGGCCGCTCTTCGCGGCGCAGATGCGCGGCCACGCGGGCGCTGAGCTCATCCAGCGAAAAGGGCTTGGTCACGTAGTCGTCGCCGCCGGCGGCGAAGCCCTCAATCTTGTCCGCGTCGGTAATGCGGGCGGTGAGGAAGATAATCGGGCAGCGCACAAATTCGCGAATGGCCCGGCACACGCTCAGTCCGTCCCGTTCCGGCATGTTCACATCCAGCAGGATAATGTCCGGCGCGTGGGCGGCCTTTTCCACGGCCTCGTCGTAATTGCCCGCCGTAAACACGAGATAGCCGAGCATTTCAAAATATCCGCGGCGGCGCTTTTGTCCGCCGGGTTCGGCCCTGGCCCCTCCGCAGCCGAATCAGCCCCGAGCGGCGCCGCCAGAGCAGACGGACACGCTTGAGCATACAGGAAAATTTTCAAGAAATTATAAACAAACGGCGCAGCGGCCCGCACTGTGCGTGGCCCCTCCGCCGCATGCGTTCCCCGCCCGGCCGCCTCTGCCGCCGGGCGGGAATTTGAATCCAGGATCGGTTTTTTCCATCGGAAAAGCGCGACGGACTTGCGCCGCGCTCATCGCGCCGGGCGCGGATTGCCACAAGACGCCTTCTCCTGCGGAAAACAACCCTGCCTGCTTTGCGCCCGCCGCGCCGGGCGTGCAAGCGCCAGGAAATCTATCCCGCGAAAATGCGTCCCCGCTTGCGCCATGTCCAGGCAAAGCAAGCAGCGCCCCGCTCAGGCGTCGTTTTGCGCCGCCACTTCGAACGGTATCTGGTTTGAGCCGTCCATCCACAGGCGCTCAATGTTGTAATAATCGCGCTCTTCGGGATGAAACACGTGCACGATGACATGCGCATAATCCAGCACCACCCAGCGCGATTCATTCATGCCCTCATGGCGGCGCACCGGCACGCCTTCGGCGTCGAGTTTTTCTTCGACGTCTTCGGCCAACGTGCGCACCGCCTGCACGTTGCGGCCGGTGGCGATGACAAAAAAGTCCGTAATGGACGTCAAATGGTCAACCTGGAGAATGGTGATGTCGGTCGCGCCCTTTTTGTCGAGTACTTCCGCGATTTTCAGCGCCAATTCCCTGGATTTCATCATGTCGGCTATTCCCTCCTAATGGTAGAGCATCGTTTCCATGCGCGGATGCACCGCGCGGCCCGTTTCCTTGAGATGTATATTGGTCAGTTCCGCACACTTGGACGCCGCCGCGCGCAAATCGGTTCCCGCCAGCGCCCGGGCCTCGGAAAGCCCGGGGAAATCCTCGCGCCCAGGTTCGATAAAGTCGGCCACAAACACCGCCAGCATCAGCCCCGTCATCTCCGGCCCGCCCAGCGTGTGGCAGCGAATGGCGGCAAGGATTTCCGCGTCCCGCACGCCGAAAACGTCCCGCGCCACAGCCACGCCCGCAGGCGCGTGCAAAAGTTCGGGGTTTTCCATTTCACCCGCGTCGGCAATCCCCGCCGCAAGGCGGCGCTGCTCCTGCGCGGGCAGGCACTTGGCCGCGTCGTGCAAAAGCCCCGCCACGCGCGCCGCTGCCGCATCCAGGCCGTGCAGACGGGCCAGGCGCTCGCTGGTGTCGCGCACGCCCAGCGTGTGTTGGAAGCGGTGTTTGCTGAGCATGCCGCGCAACCTGTTTTCCGCCTCCGTTTCGGGCACGTTCATCAAATAGAGGCCTTTTTCGCGGATGTAGGCGGCTACTTTTTCCCCCGTCAGGCCGCGCAAATCGCCGCGCACGGTCGCAATTTCGCGCACGCGCGTAGAGGATACGGCGGGCGGGTCGCCCTCCAGCCAGAGCACGCGCGCTCCCTCCGGAACGGCCTCCGTCTGCCCGGCGCGCCGCGCCGCCGCGAAACTGCACAACTTGAACACCTCCCGGTATTCACGCCAGGTAACGAGATTGGGCAGCGTGTCCGCGCCAATGATGTAGACAAGTTCGCTCTCCGGCGCGCGCGCACGCAGGCGGCGCAGCGTGTCCACGGTATAGGTAGCGCCCTTTCTGCGCACCTCCATATCCGACACGGTGAACGCGCCGTCCGCCGCCAATCGCGCCATTTTCAACCGGTCTTCCGCCGGCGCATGGCAGTGCTTGTGCGGCGGATCGCCAGCGGGCAAAAGCACCGCCTCGCAAAGGTCGAGCTGTTCTTTGGCCAGGCGCAGAAGCGCGATGTGTCCAAGGTGCACGGGATCAAGCGTTCCGCCCAGAATGCCGATTTTCTTGCGTTCCATACTCTTATTATACACCATGATGCGGCGGGTGAAAAGCATTTTTCCCTGGCAAGCACGGCATGGATAGCGCTTTTTGGGGAAAAATTTCCATAGAGGGGCGCCGGTTCCGCAAAATACGGGATTTGAGGCCTTGCCGAGCGCCAGCATTTATGAAACGGTTTATGGATACGGACCCACACCGATTCCGGAAAACGCAGGATGCAAAGAACGCTATTGCGTCCTTTTAGAATGTTGACAAAGTCAACAGACTGCCAGAGTGATGAGAAAGCCTGCAAGCCAGGGAAGTAAACTTGCAGGCAAGGGATCTTACCTGAACGTCAGTGACCACAGACTGCATGTACGCTGACGCAGAAAGCAAAAATTGCCCCTTGTTTTCCTCCTTATCCGGGCAATTTTTGCGTTTGCAGACTTTGTCAGCGCTCTGAAAGAACGCTATTGCGTCCTTTCTTGGGAAATAAAACGCCTCGGGAAGGAGGAGGTTTATGGGCAAGAAAATTGACCACGCGGCGCTACACGTGCTGGCAGCCCTGGCATTATACCTGTTTTTCGCGGCGGCGTTTCGCAACATCTGGGCAGCGGCGGCGTGCGCGTTGTGCGCCATGCTGTGCCTGCGCCGCGTGCTTTCAGGATTGACGGGACGCCTGCCGAAACGGGAAAAACGGCGCGAACGCGCCCGGGCGGAGGTGGAGCGTTGGGCGCTGCTGGATGCGGCCACGGCGGAGAAGGAGGCGCGGGCGTTGCTGGAAAAGGCCTATCCCGGCCAGCTTGAGGGCGCGGAGATGGCGGTGGCGCTGCGCCACCCACAGGGGCCGCCGCTGGACGCCAGCGCCCTGCTGGATATATGGCGCGGGCGGGCGGACGGACGGCTCATTATCGTCTCTACCGCGCGCGCCGACGCCGCGGCGCACGCCTGCGCCGGGAAACTCGCGCACCCTGCGGTCTGCCTGATCGACGCGGCGCGCCTGGGCGCGTTGCTGGAAAAATTTCCGCCGCCGCGGGAGAAATCCGCCCCCTCCCGGCGCAGGCTTCACATTTCTGTCAGCCGCGAGCGCGCTCCGCGCAGGCTGCTGTTTGGGTTGCTGTTGCTTTTGATGTACCTGCTTCTGGGCAATCCTCTGTATCTGGGCGCGTCGCTTTTGACGCTTTTTCTGGCGGCTCTGGGCTGGAAAAAGCCGCCCGTTCCCAGGCGGCTGTTCCCCGGTTCCTAGCGCGCGTTTGAAAATTCCTTAAAATGCAATTCCGGCGTCTCTTGCGCTGTTATGGCGGCTTCAGGCTCCGCTTAAAAACGCCTTGAAATGCGCTTGCGGCGGATTTTCGCCGCTCCAAATTTCTGGCGCAACTTCACAAAGACTGCGAATTTTCCGCCGGAGCAGACCGAATCCCTCGCAAAATCGGGATTTCTCTTTTTGCAAACGGATACCGGCATGCCTCTGCGCGCATGGAAGCGACTTAAAAGCAAATTCTATAGCAGATATAGGATTTCGGCATGCCTCTGCGATCATGGAAACAATAATGTAATTCACTGCTTCAAAAGCATACCGGCGGGCGCACCTTTGCGCGCATGGAAGCGACGCCTTGTTGTGAAAGGGCGTCGCCCAGGAGTGAGCGTCCTGTCTCTGCGCGCATCAAGCGGCGAGACGGATGCGGCTGACAGGGCGGACCAACAGCGTCGCGTCAACCCGCGATAACACGCCGGGGCAGACAAGGGCCCGACAATTCCGCCTGTGCGCGCCCGCGTTGTCGCGTTCCAAGCGTTACGCCTTGAGCGCAACCATTCTGCATCCGGTCGCCGGCAAGCAGTAAAGGCTGGCGTACGACAGAAAACAACCGCCCAATCTCCTCAGGCGTATGCCCCGCCTGCGGCCATGCCGATGACCTCCCAAGCCTCAATCATCTCAGGCGATGCAAAACTTCGCACAAAAGAGCCATTCCGCATCCTCTGTCCGGTGCATTGGCATCCCTGCCAGGCAGCTTTCTTTCCGGGCGCGCCGGATGGATGAAAATTGAAAAGATGCCATGCTCTCGGGAGCGCCTTCTTCCCAAGCGTGCCCGGTTGGATGCCCTTTCAAGCAAGTTCCAGCCTTTGTTGTCCCCATTCGGACAATCGCCGCCCAAAGGCACACCGCGAAAACTTTGCCACAAAGCAGCCTCGCATCCCCCGCCCTTTGGCCAGTACATTGGCGTCCCTGTCGGCCGCCGCCCCCTATCGAAGCGGCACGCACCTCCCAGAGCCTACCGTCCCCATCTGGACAATCGCCACTCAAAGGAACACCGCGAAAACTTTGCCACAAGGCAGCCTCGCATCCTCCCGCCCTTTGGCCGGTGCATCGGCGGCCCTGCCGGGCAGCCCGCTTTCCGGGCGCGCCGGATGGACGAAAATTGAAAAGATGCCATGCTCTCGGGAGCGTCTTCTTCCCAGGCGCGCCCGGTTGGATGCCCTTTCAAGCAAGTTCCAGCCTTTGTTGTCCCCATCCGGACAATCGCCACTCAAAGGAACACCGCAAAACTTTGCCACAAGGCAGCCTCGCATTCCCCGCCCTTTGGCCGGTACGTCGGCGTCCCTGCCGGGCGCTGCCCCCTATCGAAGCGGCACGCACCTCCCAGAGCCTACCGCTCCCATCCTGGCAATCGCCGCCCATGGAACGCGTGGAAAATTGCCGCAAAGCGTTGTCCGCTGTTTTCGTGTATACCAGGTTTCTGGCAGGGCCTTACAAATCTTCCAGGCGTATCTTTGAATTCTCCCGCGCCTGACGGTAGATGACAAAGCGGCTGCCGATGACCTGCACGGCCTGGGCATGCACGCGCTCGCACAGTTCGGCGCAGGCCCCGCGCGCGTCCATGGGCGCGTTTTTCTGCACGGTCACTTTGATCAGTTCGCGCGCCTCCAGCGCGTCCCAGGCCTGCTTGACGAGGTTGTCGTTGATGCCGTCCTTGCCGATATGCAAAACCGGGTCAATGGTATTGGCCATGGCGCGCAGGGCGGCCCGCTGTCTGGTGGTCATATGTTCGTTCCTCCTTGTGCGTCAGTCCACAAAGTCAAATTCCATTTCGCCGATGACAACCGAATCCCCCTCTTTTGCGCCGGCCTCGCGCAGGGCGTCGATCACGCCCCACTTGCGCAGCATGCGGTGGAAATAGTTGAGGGAATCCTCGTTATCAAAGTTCACGGAACGGATCAGGTGGTCCATTGAAGCGCCGGTAACCACATAGGCAGCGCCGTCTCTTTCAATGGAAAAGCCCTCTTCGCCGGAAACGCTCTCAAGTTCTTCTTCATAGAACGGCTCGGGCGCCGGCAGGCGGTCGAGCAGATCGGCCGCGGCATGCAAAAGCGGCTCAAACCCCTTGCGCGTGGCGGCGGAAACCGGGAAGATGCGCGCCCCAGGCAGGGCCGCGCGCAGGCGGTCGAGGTTTTCTTCCGCGCCGGGCAGGTCGGTCTTGTTGGCGGCGATGAGCATGGGGCGCTCCTTCAAATCGCCGTAGGCCTCCAACTCCCGCATGATGGCGTGGTAGTCCTCTACCGGATCCCGCCCCTCGCTGCCGGCAACATCCAGCACGTGGATGAGCACGCGCGTGCGCTCTATATGGCGCAAAAAGTCGTGTCCCAGGCCAACGCCCTCGCTGGCGCCCTCCACCAGGCCGGGAATGTCGGCCATGACAAAGCTGCGTTCGCCCAGGCGCACAATGCCCAAATTGGGTTGCAGGGTGGTAAAATGGTAGTTGGCAATCTTGGGGCGCGCCGCCGTTACCGTGGAAAGGATGGTGGATTTGCCCACGTTGGGGAAACCCACCAGCCCCACGTCGGCGATGGATTTCAGCTCCAGCGTCAATTCGATGGCTTCGCGCTTTTCGCCGGGCTTGGCGAACTGCGGCGCCTGGCGCGTGGGCGTGGCAAAGTGCTGGTTGCCAAAGCCGCCGTTGCCGCCGCGCATGAGCGTGCGCTCCACATTTGGTTCGCGCATGTCCAGAAGCACGCGCCCCGTGGCCCGCTCCTTGACCACCGTGCCCACGGGCACTTCCACCACCGCGTCCGCGCCGGATTTGCCGGTGCGGCGGTTGGCCATGCCGTCCATGCCGTTTTCGGCAAAAAACTTGCGTTTGAAGCGGAAGTCCATCAAGGTATGCATGCGCTCGGTGGCCAGAAACTTTACGTCTCCGCCCCGGCCGCCATCGCCGCCGTCCGGCCCGCCGGCCTGCACATATTTTTCCCGGTGGAAGGACACGCAGCCGTTGCCGCCGTCCCCCGCCTTCACCGTAATGCTGACAATATCTACAAACAACGCCATGATTTACGCTCCGTTTTCACAAAGTTCCGCCTCGAGCGGACAGCGGTCGCATTCCGGCCCGCGCGCATGGCAAATGCGGCGGCCGTGCCAGATGAGCAGATGGTGCGCGTGCGACCATTCTTCGCGGGGTAGTATGTCCCGAAGCTGCTTTTCCACGCCGTCGGGCGTCGTCGCGTCGGCAAGGCCGATGCGGTGCGAGACGCGGAACACATGCGTATCCACGGGAATCTGATCGTCGCCAAAAGCTGCCAACAGCACCACTCCCGCCGTCTTTTGCCCCACTCCGGGCAGGGCCATCAACGCTGCGCGCGTGGAGGGCACTTTGCCGCCGTGGTTTTCGGCAATCGCCCGGCAGGCGGCAATGATGTTTTTCGCCTTGTTGCGATACAGGCCGCATTCGCGGATCTGCGGCTCCAGTTCCTCCGGCGTGAGCGCCGCCATGCTCTCCACGGTGGAATAGCGAGGAAACAGGCGCTCGGTCACCTGGTTGACGCGCTTGTCGGTACACTGGGCCGAAAGGATTGTCGCCACCAGCGTTTCATAGGGATTGGAAAAGTGCAGCTCCGCCCGCGCCTCGGGATAGAGGGCGGTCAGCGCGTCCAGAACCCGCCGGGCTTTTTGCGCGTCCATTGGCAATCTCCTTTCCCCCGCCGCGCGGGGAGAGCGTTTGTAACCGTTTTTCGGAAAAATGACTTCCAACGTAAAGAAACAGCGGTCCCAGATTCATCTTCGTTTCGCAAACCCTCGGGCCGGATACAAAATTCGCGGCGCAAAACGATGAAAACATGGCCGGAAGGGCGTCCCGAAAATGCGGGATATGCGCCCAAAGCCGCAGAACCATTTTCTTCTATCTTACGGCCCGCGCGTTAACTTGTCAAGCCGGAAAGGGCAAAGGACACGGGAATCAATTTTCAAGACAAAAGCAGGGGGATGTGGTAAAATAGAGGAATGAGAGCAGAAAGATTGTTGGAGATCATGGAAG
>CAJFUU010000343.1 GCA_904420265.1 uncultured Clostridia bacterium | reverse complement strand
TGCCGCAAAGCCGAGCATGGGAATGGCGATTAAAAGAGCCAGAAACGTAGCCAGAACTTTCTTCATTTTGTCTCCTCCTTTATATTGTGACCACTGCAGTGGCAGACCCGATACTTCAGGAAATGGCCATATCCAGGATTGCCTCCTGTGAAAAATCCTCCCGTTCGATACAGCCGGAAATGGTTCCTTCACGCATGACGTAGATTCTGTCACAAACGCCGATGAGTTCCGGCAAGTCCGAGGAAATCATAATCACCGCCTTGCCCTGCCGCGCCAAACCGCACATAAGCTTATAGATTTCCGATTTTGCGCCGACGTCAATTCCACGGGTCGGCTCGTCGAAAATCATGATGTCGGAATCAACCACCAGCCATTTTGACAGAACCACTTTTTGCTGGTTGCCGCCGGAAAGAAGGCGAACTTCCTTTTCCTCCGTCGGCGTTGAGATGTCGAGTTTTTGAATCATCTCCTTGGCAAGGCTCCGCTCTTTCTTTTCGCTGATTAAGCCGTTTGCGCATACGTTGTTTAAATCCACAATGCTTACGTTGTGTTTGACGCTCATGCCCAAAATCAGCCCCTGCTGTTTGCGGTCCTCCGGAATCAAGGCGATATGATGGCGAATGGCGTCGCGCACGGTGCGAATTTGCACCTTTTTGCCATTGATAAAAATGTCTCCGCCCGTCGCCTTGTCTGCGGCAAATATAGCGCGCGCCGTCTCCGTGCGCCCTGCGCCGACGAGACCGGCAAGGCCGAGGATTTCGCCGTGGCGCACGTGGAAGTTGACGTCGTGCAGTACGCCTTCGCGGTGCAGATCCCGCACCTCCATGGCGATGTCCGTTATTTGCGCTTCAATTTTCGGATACTCGTTGCCCAGCTCACGGCCGACCATCAATGCGATGAGCTCCTGCCTGCTGACCTCGGCGACCGGAAGCGTGCGTATATGTTCGCCATCGCGCAAAACGGTTACGACATCGGCAATGCGGAAAATTTCTTCCATGCGATGTGAAATGTATATCACCGTGATGCCGCGCCGGCGAAGACGTTCAATGATGTCAAACAGGCATTCCAGCTCGTTTTCCGTCAGCGTGGCGGAAGGTTCGTCCATAATAATCAACTCTGCATTGAACGACAGCGCCTTGCAAATTTCCACAATCTGCTTTTGCGCCACGCTCAGACGCGAGACTTCCTGGCTTACGTCAAGTTTTATGTGAAGGTCGTCGACGAGTTTTTGGGCGGCCGCGCGCATTGCGCGCCAGTTCACAAGCTTGCAGGCGCCGGTTTGCGGACGCCCGAGGAAGATGTTTTCGGCAATGGAAAGCGTCTCCACAAGTTTGAGTTCCTGATGGACCACGCTGAGCCCCAGGCGTTGCGCGTCCAGAGGTTTCTCAACCTTCACAGCCTTCCCCTTAAAGAGGAAATCGCCGGCGCTGGCGGAGTATACGCCCGTTAGAATTTTAATCAGCGTGGATTTCCCGGCGCCGTTTTCGCCGACCAGGGCATGGACGGTTCCGCGGCGCACCTGAAAGCTGACGTTGGATAACGCCCGAACGCCGGGAAACTCCTTGGTCAGACCGCGAATATCCAAAATCACTTCGTGTCCGTCCATAGTCATTTCCCCCTTACTTGGAAGCCGCTTGCCGGCCTTGCTTGTAAACGTCCACGCCGATCGCCAAGATCAGTACCACGCCCTGTATAACCTGCTGAAGGTATGAATCGACATTGATAAGCGTCATGCCATTTGTGAGCAGGCCGACAAAGATTGCGCCCAGGATTACGCCGATGGCTTTGCCCTTGCCGCCGGAAAGGGACACGCCGCCCATGACGCAGGCAATTACTGCCTGAAATTCAAAGCCGGTTCCGCCGTTTGGCTGGCCAGAGTTGAGGCGGGAGACCAGTATGATGGCGGTCAGCGCCGCAAACAGGCCGCCCAGAATAAATACGCAATTGATAATCAACTTTACATTGATGCCGGACAAATGCGACGCTTCCTGATTTCCGCCGGTCGCGTAGACAAAGCGGCCGAATTTGGTTTTCTTCGAGACAAACGCGACGACGATAAATACCGCCACCATGATCGCCACAGGCCAGGGAATCACTTCGGCCAGGTATCCGCGCCCAATCCAGGCAATGCTCGCAGGGATGCGGCTTACGGGATACGAATTGGTAATGACATAGCAGAGGCCGCGGGCAATGTATTGCATGCCGAGCGTCACAACGAATCCGGGCAGGCGGCAAAATGTTACCAGGCAACCGTTTGT
>CAJFUU010000342.1 GCA_904420265.1 uncultured Clostridia bacterium | reverse complement strand
TCCTTTGCCAGCGCGCGGATGGACGGCAGAGGCTCGTCCTCTTTGAGCGCGCCGCTGATGATCTGCGCCTTGATCTGCTCACATATCTGCTCGTAGATAGGCGCTCCGCTTTTGTTGTCGATGAACAGGTTCATGGCATGCCTCCGTTTTTTCTGTTCATGTACAGTATATACAGTAGATACAGTTCTGTCAACCCCTCAGCCATGTTAAATCTGCAAAAAACACGCCGCGCAAAAAAGCGCGGCGAAAAGGAGTGCGTATTGAGGTTCACTTCATGAATTTGCGGATCAGGTTCAGCTTTTTATCTCCGTAGGGATGATAGCGCATGGGCAGATCCAGCCAGGTGGACTTTTTGACGATGCTGCGCTCATGCGTAAAGGTATCGAAGCTCTTTTTGCCGTGGTAGCTGCCCATGCCGGAATCGCCCACGCCTCCGAAGGGCATATGCGAAGTAGCCAGGTGAATGATGGTATCGTTGATGCAACCGCCGCCAAAGGAACAGCTATCGAGCAGGCGCTTTTCCGTCTCCTGCCTGGAGGTGAAGATATAGAAGGCCAGCGGACGGGGACGGGCGCGCACAAAGGCAATCGCCTCGTCCAGGGATTCAAACGTCAGTACCGGCAGGATGGGGCCGAAAATTTCCTCCTGCATGACGGGCGCATCCGGGGAAACGTCGTCCAGGAGAGTCGGTTCAATAAACCGGCGCGCGTCGTCACAGCCGCCGCCAAGAATAATCTTCTGCCCTTCGAGAAGGCCGCGCAGGCGGCGATAGTGCTTTTCCGTAATGATCGTTGGCATGTTCGAATAATCGCCGCTGGGAAAGAATTCCTTCAAAACGGCGCGGAACGCCTCAATAAAAGGTTGTTTGACGCTCTTGTGAATAAGCAGGTAATCCGGTTCCACGCAGGTCTGGCCGGCATTGAGCACCTTGCCAAAAGCAATGCGGCGGGCAGCCAACTTGAGATCGGCGGTTTCATCGACGATGACTGGGCTTTTGCCTCCCAGCTCCAGCGTCACCGGGGTCAGGTGCTTTGCGGCGGCCTCCATCACCACCTTGCCGACGGCAACAGAACCGGTAAAGAAGATATAGTCGAATTTTTCTTCCAGCAAAGCGCTGTTCTGGGCGCGGCCGCCCTCAACCACGGCGATGTACTCCGGCGGGAAGGCCTCCCCCAACAGGCGGGCGATGGCCGCCGAGGTCTGCGGGGCGTACGCCGAAGGCTTCACCACGACGCAGTTACCGCCGGAGATAGCCCCAACCAGCGGCGAAAGGCAGAGTTGAATGGGATAATTCCACGGTGAGAGAATCAGGGCGACGCCGTATGGCTCCGGGGCGATAAAGCTGCGGGCATGAAACTGTGCCAGCGGCGTGGGCACGCGCCGGTTTTGCATCCAACGGCGCAAATGCTTTTGATGAAAGCGGATTTCCTCCAGCACAAGGCCGTTTTCGCACATATAGCTCTCCATCGGCGCTTTGTTGAGGTCGGCCTTCAAAGCGTCGAAGATCACGCCCTCGTTGCGGATGAGGGCCGTTCGCAATTTTTCCAGCGCCTGCAGGCGAAAATCCGCGGTGCGCGTGGCACCGCTTTCAAAATAGGCCCGTTGGCGGGCGACCAGTTCGGAAAAATCCATCATGCCACCTCCCTGGGTGAAGGCGTTTGAACGTTGGGAAGGAATGTACAGCGCGCAAAACCTGTCCGCACGGCGGCTTTCAGCGCGCAGGCGAAGGAAGGGCTTGGAATACCACTCCCGCAAATGCCCGAATACACGGTTTCTTAAGCGCGCCGCCTGTCTTTCCATTAAGTCTGCGTATTCGCCGGCTTTGAAGCATGCTCCCCGGCCCGTCGGCTATTTCTCCATTAGGTCCACGCATTCACCGGCTTTGAAACGCAGCCCTCGACGCGTCGGGCGCTTTTCGCATGCGCTGTGCCCTTGCGCACGGCAATGTGGGCACATGAGTTCTCCATCACAATGATTTTAGAATGCAACCCACCCGCGTCTTGTCTCGCATGCGCCGCTTCCAAGCGACCCCTGAGCATATGAAAGCCGTTCCACCGGCTCCGGCTGCTCACAGCGCCGGTCCCGCTTTTCCGCAGGCGCACAGCGCTGTTTTCAACAAATCCTGCCCGCATACCTTCCTCGTGACTAGGAATCTGGGCAATTGGCAGACGCAGGCAAATCCTTACAGCGATTATATCTGCATTTGCGAAGGTTCTTTATCGTTGAGCATGGCGCGCAGGGCGGCGGCAGGCGCCTCAGGAAGCGCTTCCAGCGCCGTGCGGCCATCCTTTTCACAGCCAAGCACCGCCGGGGCCAGCAAAAGCCAGGCAGCCTTCAGACAGGCAAGCGCCGTAGCGCATGCTCCCGCCGGGGCCAGCGCCACGAAATAGTCCCGGGCCCGCA
The DNA here is from genome assembly GCA_904420265.1 of uncultured Clostridia bacterium. Classification (GTDB taxonomy): domain Bacteria; phylum Bacillota; class Clostridia; order Christensenellales; family Aristaeellaceae; genus Pullichristensenella. The sequence continues at coordinate 1,792 of CAJFUU010000342.1, read as the reverse complement.
CGCTCTCGGCCAGCGCGCGGGCAATGTCGCCTCCAGCGCGGGCAAAGCCCCAGAAATGTGCGGCGGCCTCGGAAAGCCGCTCGTCCTCTGCCGGCCCGCCAGCGCAGACGGAGGCGCAGGCTTCCGCGTCGCGTTCGCGTCCCATCGCGCGCAAAGCGCCTTCCATGCGCGGCAACGCCCGCGCCAGAGCCGCCTCAAAACGTCCCAGGTCCTCCAGGCGGCGGGAACCGTATTCGCGATTCAACGCCTTGCGGCGCAGAGCGATAAAGCCGTCCAGCGTTTCATCAGAAACGCGAATCATGCGCGTCCCGCCCTCAGCGGTGACGCTGCCGGACATCAGCGCTCCCGAGGCGAAATCGTCCACTTCGGAGCGCACAGCTTCGCGCAGGGCGTTTTCGTAAATCGAAAACGAGCGCACGGTCTGTTCAAAGGGGATGCCCGCGTCCAAACGGCGCTTTGCCAGCGCCATCACGCCGAGATCGTCGGCGCCGTAGAATTTCTTGCGGCCTTCGCGCGCAGGCACGAGGGCACCGCTCTCCGTCAGGCGGGCGATCTGGCGGGCCGTCAATCCCGTGCGCCGCGCGGCCTCGGAAAGCGGCAGGCGCTCATCCGGATTGGGCAAATCCACCTTGTGAATGGCGTCAAGCAACTCCAGTTCCACCTGCTCCACCGGCGCGGACGCCATCAGCCGTTTGATGACCGAAAGCGGATAGTACCGCTCGCGTTGCAGCTTGCGGATTACGCCGATGGCGTTTATGCAGGCGCGGTCATAGTAGGCCATGTTTCGCCCGGTTTTGCAGGCCGGGCGAATCAGGCCTTCCTTGACGTAGAATTTGACGGTCGTAACGCTCACGCCCGCTTCTTTGGCAAGTTCCCCGATGCGAAGAAGATTCTCTTGCGTACTCATTGGCAATCGAGGACGATCTTGATGACCTCGGGCGAATTTTCCAGGGCGAGGCGGAAGGCGTCCTTGTACTGGTCGAGCTTGAAGTGGTGGGTGACGAAGCCTTCGACCTTGTAGATGCCGTCGCGTATCCATTCCTGAGCCAGATCGAAGGTGTAGAGCCTTCTTCCCTGCCAGTTTTCCATGCCGTGCGCATCCACGCCCACAAGGTTGAGCTCCTGCCACCAGACGGGGGTTTCATCGAACGTGACCGCGCGCATGTGGTGGCCGATCTTGACCAGCGTGCCGCGGGCGCGCAGCAGGCGCACGGCGGTGTGGTTGGACCAGTCGCCGCCCACGCAGTCGTAAATGCGGTCAAAGCCGCCGAAGAAGTAACGGTTGCCGCTCATGCCGACATAGACCTCGCTGCCGCCGGTGGCCTTGGCGGCCGCCTCGTAAATCTCTCCGGAAAGCACATGGTCTGCGCCCAGCTTCTTGGCAAATTCCTGGCGGGATTTGACGCGTTCCAACACCCAGACCTCGCAATCCGGCTCCACAATCTTGATTGCCTGCACCACGCCCAGGCCGATGGCTCCGCAACCCATTACCAGTATTTTCTCGCCCTTCTTCGGCGGCGCGCAGAGCACCGAGTGGATGGAAACGCAGGTGGGTTCCACCATCACGGCCTGTTCGTCGGTCAGTTCATCGTAAATGTGGGCAAGGCCACGGGCGGGATAGATGAAGCTGTCGCTCCAGCCCGCGCCGGTTTCGACCGCGCCATAGGGCGAAGGCGCGCCGTAATTGAGGCAGAAGTTGTAGTCGCCCTCCTCGCAGTAGTGGCAGCGCTCGCGGATGCCCTTGGTGTCGCAGCCGGCCATGTAGGCGCGGATGGTGACGCGGTCGCCCACC
>CAJFUU010000341.1 GCA_904420265.1 uncultured Clostridia bacterium | reverse complement strand
CTGGATTTGGGCCTTCTTGCCATATCGGGCATTTTACGCGGGAAATGTTTGCGTTTCGCCAGCGTTTTGTTTGCAAATTATGAATTGACAGGGCGCGCCAAGCCTCCGCCCGATTCATATCTCCGAAATGGAACGCGAGTCCCGCTGCGCGGGACGCCCTTGAAAACAACGCAACCCTTTTCAAGAATTTTTGCGGTACACGCAGTGAATCGCCGAACATGACCGCTCCCATCAGGGCCTCTGCGGCTTTATCGGCGAAAACCTGCCACCGAAAAACGGATTTGCGGCCATCCAGCGCCGGAGGGGGAGCCCGGGGAATTGCGCAAACGCCGTGGAGTGCGTGCGCGTGGCGCCCTGATTGTAAGCGCGGGCTGTTTTTTCGAACTTCAGCATGTGAGCAATCTGGATGATGCGGGCCAACAACCTGGGGCCGGAGCGCCCCGCGCACGAGATTGGCCGGGTGTTGGAATCGTGCGCGCGCTGGAGGCCTCAAGGGTCGAATTCAAAAGCAGTTTGCTGGGCATGGCTTTGGGTTTCGTCACGGACGAAACCCAAGACGCTCCGGTTTTAAGCCTCCTGCGCCTGCCACAATTTGCTTGTGTTTTCGGTGAAAAAGTTGGCTGCAAATTGTGCCGGGCAGATATTTTCTTCCGGTAAAATGAAGTTTGATTTTGCTGGCCGCCGCGCAGTATTTTGGGCGGAATACAGTGTAACGCGCGCCCCTTTTGCCACGCATAAATAAATGTTTTCGACGCAAATTGCGAAGGCGCACATCCCTGGCTTTTACGGCGCTTCGCGCCAGCGCGGACGGGTTGCGGATGGTTCTGCCCTCCCCGCAAAAGAAAATCACAGCGCTGCCGGCGTTCCGGACAGGCTTCCCGAACCTGGCGCCTGCAACGAACGCAGGATGCTGCAAATATTAACGAAGTGATTGTATTGCATAAAAAATCATTTTGAAATGCAACAAGCAACCGAAAAAGAATGCGCAATGCAATTCTATAGCCGCTTTCGGCGCGGCTTGCGGGCAAAATGCGCTCCATTCCTGCCGGCGGGAGGGGAACAAACGCGAAATATCCGTCTGTTTTCAAGGGGAGCGGCATGCGGCGGTATCGAATTGCCGGTATATCCGGCGCGCAGGAGGGCGGACTTTTTGCGCGATGTGCGAAAACATTTGATATTTAACCGAAGTTGTGCTATAATCATGCTGTATGCGGCTATTGGTCGCAGACGGGGAATTGCCTGCTGGGAAAGGCGGTGCGTTATGAACAACAAAATGGGGGAGACGAGACATTTTTCGCTCGCTTCCGAGGCCCCGGAGTCCGCGGCGGACATTATCCACGTCGTCTACCAGGCGCTCAAGGCCAAGGGACACGACCCGATTATGCAGATGGTGGGGTATATCATTTCCGGCGATCCCACCTATATAACCAGCTATAACAACGCCCGTTCGCTGATCCGGCGTTTGGAGCGCGACGAAATTCTCGAAGAGTTCGTGCGCTTCTATATCACCGAGCACGAGCGCTGATCCGGTATGCAATCGGTTCGCCTGGGCGCCTCCGGCCTCACGGTTTCGAGGTTGTGTTTCGGCACCCTTACCATGTCGCCGTTGCAAACGGATATGCCTGTGGAACAGGGCGCGGAGCTGCTGGTTTACGCTTATACGCGCGGCGTCCGCTTTCTGGACACGGCCGATTTGTACGGCACCTATCCCCACATCCGGCGCGCCCTGGTGGAAGCGCCGGATTATGTCGTCAGCACCAAGGCCTACTGTTACGATGAAAAAACCGCTGCGGAAGCGCTTACGCGCGCCTTTCGCGGGCTGGATCGGGAATATGTGGACCTTTTCATGCTGCACGAGCAGGAATCCCTCTACACGCTGCGCGGGCACCAGGAGGCGCTCGCCTATTTGAGCAAACAAAAGCAACTCGGCCGCATCGGCGCGGTGGGGATGAGCACGCATCATGTGGCGGCGGTGAAGGCCGCCTGGCGCTTTCCGGAAATCGAGGTCATTCACCCGCTTATCAACGCGGCCGGCGTCGGCATTCAGGGCGGCACGCTCTATGATATGGAGGGCGCGGTGGAAAGCGCGCACAATCAGGGCGCGGGCATCTTCGCCATGAAAGCCCTGGGCGGGGGACATCTCATCGGCGGTTCGCAGGCGGCGTTTTCGTATATCCTCTCCAAGCCGTGGATTGATGCGGTGGCGGTGGGAATGCAATCCTTTGCCGAAATCGACGCCAATGTGCGCGCTTTTGAAGGGGATTTCAGCCTGCTTTCCCCGCTTTCCACGCGCAAGCGCCACTTGATGATTCACGATTGGTGCGAGGGCTGCGGTCGTTGCGAGGCGCGTTGCCGTCAAAACGCCATCCGCGTGCAGGACGGGCGCGCGCAGGTGGATTTGGAAAAGTGCGTCTTGTGCGGATATTGCGCGGGCGTGTGTCCGCAGGTATGTATAAAGGTGGTATGAACATGCGCGTGCTGTGTCTGGATGTGGGAGAAAAACGCATTGGCGTGGCTGTATCCGACCCGCTGTCCATTACGGCGCAGGGCGTGGAAACCATCTTTACCAAAGGGCCTGAAAAAGACGCCTGGCGCGTGCGCGAGTTGTGCGGGCAGTATTTGACCGACCGCGTGCTCATCGGCCTGCCGCGCACGTTGAACGGCGAGGAGGGTTATCAGGCGCAGCGCGTGCGGGATTTTGCCCGCCGGTTGAGCCTGTTTGATTTAAACGTTCGCTTCCAGGACGAGCGGTTCACCACCCGTTCGGCCACGCGCGCCCTCATCGAAGGCCATATGCGCCGCGAAAAGCGCAAGGAAGTGGTGGACATGCTGGCCGCGACGCTGATCTTGCAGACGTTTCTGGACGCGGGCGGCTGGCCGGAGGAAAACGGGGAAAAAAGCGAAACTCCCAGAAAGAAGGTCTATGCCATGAGCGACGGCAAGGAATTCAACATGGAGCAGGACGACATTGTGGAACTGGTTGACGAGGACGGCAAGGAAGTTTCTTTTGAACATTTGATGACGCTTGAACACAAGGGCAATACCTATATCTGCCTGGCTCCGGTGGAACCGGACGACGATATTGGCGAGGATGAATTGGTAATTTTGCGCATCGACACCGATGAAGACGGCAACGACGCCTATGTAACCATCGACGACGATGAGGAATTGGACGACGTGTTTGAAAAGTATCTCGAAATCGCCGAGGCGGACGAGGACTGAGCGCGCATGGATACAAACGCTAAAAAAGAGATGAGCCTTGCCGAAATTCAGGCGCGGGAATACGCGCTGCTCGAGCGCTTTGACGCCTACTGCAAGCGGTATGGCCTCACCTATTGCCTGTGCGGGGGCACGCTTCTGGGCGCGGTGCGCCACAAAGGCTTCATCCCCTGGGACGACGACATCGACCTGATGATG
>CAJFUU010000340.1 GCA_904420265.1 uncultured Clostridia bacterium | reverse complement strand
TACCCCGCCAGCTATGACGAAACGCTGGACGTGGCTTCAGACGAACAGGCCGACGACGCACGGCCGGAACTGGCGGCGAGCGTTGAAAACCTCGACCAGTACGACACCGTGTTCCTCGGCTTCCCCAACTGGTGGGGCGGCCTGCCCATGGCCGTATATACCTTCCTGGAGGAAAACGACCTGAGCGGCAAGACGGTCATTCCCTTCATCTCCTCCGGCGGCAGCAGCTTTGCCCGCGCGCAGAGCACGCTGGCGGAGCTTCTGCCGGATGCGACGCTTATTGAGGGCCTGCACGTGGAGGATTCCGGCGTGACGGAGAGCGCGGCGGCCATCGAAGCGTGGCTCAACGGCCTGGCGCTGGAATGAGGAGGACGCATGAAGCCGAAGGCAATCGCAAAATCGCCGTCGATGTGGCGATGACGGCCCTGTTCATCCTTCAGATGGGTTACCACATGGTGGACGGCCTGACGCATGAGTGGCTGGGCGTGGCGCTGTGCCTGCTGTTTATCCTCCACCATGCGCTCAACGGCGGCTGGCATCGCGGCCTGCTGCGGGGGAAATACTCCCCGCAGCGCGCGCTGCTCACGGCGGTAGACGTGCTGCTGGTGCTGGCAATGGTTGCTATCATCGCCAGTTCCATCATGGTTTCCCGCTATGTATTTCGATTCCTGGATTTGGGCGTGCGCGCTCTGGGACGGGAGATGCACATGGTTTCCACAATGTGGGGCTTCGTGCTTACCGGCCTGCACCTGGGGCTGCACTGGAACATCTTTCTGGGCATGGCAAGGCGCGCCTGCAAGGGAAAGGCGGCCTGGGCGGGCGTATTCCCGGCGCGGTTGATTCTGGCGGCGGTCATTTTCGGCGCGTATCAGTTCATCACGCGCGGGCTGTGGATGGAGCTGTTCATGCTGCGGGATTTTGCCTTCCTGCCCTACGGCGAACCGGCGCTGCTGTTCATCGCCTCCTATCTCTGCATACTGGCCCTGTGGGCGGCGGCCACGCACTACCTGGGCAAGGCCATCCGCCGCGCGACAAACAGGGCCTTGAAAAAAGGAGCAAAAAACTTATGAAATCCGGTATGGCAATGATCCTCGCAACCCTGCTGGCCCTGGCCTTCCCCTGCGGCGCGCTGGCCGAATCCGCTTCTGCGGAAGACGCGCCCACGAACATACTCATCGCCTACTTTACCTGGGCGGACAACACCGTCGTCGAGGACGCCGGAGCCGCCATCGACAGCGCCCTCGAGCACTATGACAACATGGGCGACGCAAGCAGCGGCGTGGACGCCACCAGCAGCGCCAGCGTCCTTGCGCCGGGCAATACGGCGGTGATGGCCGGGTACATCCACGATCTGGTGGGCGGCGACCTGTTCTCCATCCAGGTGGAGGAGCCCTATTCCAGCGTCTACGACGAGTGCCTCGACCGCGCTTCCGACGAACTCGCCGACAATGCCCGCCCGGCGCTCCGCACCCATGTGGAAAACATGGAGCAGTACGACATCGTCTTTCTGGGCATGCCGAATTGGTGGTACTCCTGCCCAATGGCGGTTCTGACCTTTGTAGAGGAATACGACTTTTCCGGCAAGACGGTCGTTCCCTTCGTGGCGCACGGCACGGGCGGTATCTCCGGCTCGGTGCGGGACATGAGCGCCTCGCTTCCCGAAGATTGCACGGTGCTGGAGCCGGTTGGCGTCTACCGTCCGGATATCGCCGCCTGTCAGCCGGTGATTGAAGAATGGCTGCGTTCCCTCGACCTGCCCATTGAATTGGAGGCTGTCGAAGAATGAAAAAGAAGTTGACGCTGCTCCTGGCGCTGCTGTGCGGCGCGCTTCCCGCGATGGCGGAGGAGGCTCGGGAAGCGGGCGCGCGCCTGACCATGACCGTTGCGGGTATGGAGTATGCCATAACCCTCGAGGACAACGCCGCCGCCCGCTCGCTGCTTGCGCAGTTGCCGCTCACCTTGACCTTTGAGGACTTCAACGGCACGGAGAAAATCGCCTATCCGCCGGAAGGGCTGGACATCGCGGACGCGCCCACGCGCTGCGACCCGGTTGTGGGCACGCTGGCCTACTATGTCCCCTGGGGCAACCTGTGTATCTTCTACCGGGACTTTCGCGCCTCGGAAAACCTCGTGCCGCTGGGACAGGTCGAAGGCGATTTCGAAGCCCTGAGCGTCCTTGCGGACGGCTTTGATGCATATCTGGAGGCCGCCGCTGCGGAAAGCGCGGCGCAAATGCCCTCCCCCATGCCGCCCCACTCATAGCGCGCCCGCGCACAGGCGTTTTTCGCAGAACCTCGCATGCCTGCGCGCGTTGCCGCCGGCCTGGCATCCGCAAGATCGAAGGCAATTTCGAAGCTCTGAGCGCCCTTGCGGACGGCTTTGATGCATACCTGGAGGCCGTCGCTGCGGACAGCGCGGCGCAGACGCCCTTCCCTAAGCCGCCCCGCTCATAGCGCGCCCGCGCACAGGCGTTTTTCGCAGGACCTCGCATGCCCCGCGCGTTGTCGCCGGCCTGGCGGTCGAAGGCGATTTCGAAGCCCTGAGCGTCCTTGCGGACGGCTTTGATGCTTACCTGGCGGCCGCT
>CAJFUU010000339.1 GCA_904420265.1 uncultured Clostridia bacterium | reverse complement strand
TTATGGAAATACAGAAGCAAAACATGCAAATTGATCTCAGACTTTCCCTGATCGACGCCGCGCAATGCTTTCATTGGGTGGAGACAGAGCGCGGCTTTGCCGCGGTGCTGGAAGGAAACGCGGTGTGGCTGCGGCCCGGGGATGCGTTTGAGGACGTGCGGTTGCGGCGCTATCTGGACCTGGACCGCGATTATGACGCCATTGCCCGTGAATACGAGGAGTTCCCCGCCGCGCAAAAGGCGTTCGCTGCCTGCCCGGGCCTGCGGGTGCTCAATCAGCCGCCGTGGGAAACGCTGTTCTCGTTTATACTTTCGGCCAACAATAACGTTGTGCGAATCCGCTCGCTGGTGTATGCCATTTCGCGCGCCTATGGGGCGGAGGCGGACGGCCTGTACGGCATTCCGGGCCCGGAAGCGATTGCCGCCGCGTCTGAGGACAAATTGCGCGCGCTGGGCGCAGGCTACCGCGCGCCTTATCTGGTGGAAACGGCCCGCGCCGTGTGCGAAGGTTTTGCCTTGGACGCGCTGCAGGACATGCCCTATGAGGAAGCGCACGCGCGCCTGACCTCCCTCAAGGGCGTGGGCGATAAGGTGGCCGACTGCGTGCTGCTGTTTGGCTGCGGCCACGCCGAGGCTTTCCCGGTGGATGTGTGGGTCGCACGGCTTTTGCACAATTGGTTTGGCGTACGCGGTTCCCGCAGGCATTTGGGCCAGTGGGCGCGCGAGCGCTTCGGCGCGCACGCGGGTATTTTGCAGCAATATTTGTTCCACGCCGCTCGCACCGGCGCGGTTACACTGTAAGGGGAGGAAAGACGATGCTTGGCGTATGGGTCAATTGCGCGGGCGTGGTGCTCGGCGGCCTGCTGGGTACGTTTCTGCGCGGCGGAATCCCCAAAAAGTATCAGACGGCGCTGAACCAGGTGCTGGCGCTGTGCGTGCTGGTGATTGGCGTTTCCGGTGCGATTGAGACGGCAAATGTGCTCATTGTCATCATCTCGGCGGTGGTCGGCACGCTTGTGGGCGAACTGTTGCGCATTGAGCATGGCCTGGACAAGCTGGGCGAATGGGCGCAGGCGCGCTTTTCGCGCGGCGAAGGCGGCTTTGCGGAGGGCTTTGTCAACGCCACGCTGCTTTTCAGCGTCGGCGCAATGGCCGTGGTCGGCTCGCTGGAAGCGGGCCTGAGCGGCAATGCGGATACGCTGTTGGCCAAATCGGTCATCGACACGGTTTCGGCGGTGATCTTTGCTTCCACGTTCGGCGTCGGGGTGGTTTTTTCCGCCATCCCGCTGACGATTTACCAGGGCGGCATTGCGGCGCTGGCCGGCGTGCTTGCGCCGTTCCTCACAGACGCGCTCATCAACGAAATGTCGGCGGTTGGTTCGCTGCTTATCATCGGCCTGTCTATCAACATGTTGGGCCTGACCAAAGAACGCCTGCGCGTGGGCAATATGTTGCCCGCCATGCTTGTGCCCTGCGCTTATTTTCCCATCGCGGAATGGCTGGGGAAGCTGTTTTGATGGACGTGCGCGAATTTTCCGTACCCATTCCGCCCTTGAAACGATGGCGCGCGGAAGTGGCGGAGCGCCCCAACGCGCTGTTTGCAAATCTCAGCGCCGGCGCGCCGGAGGGCGCGCGCTCCATTCGCCTGTTTGTAAAGCCCTATGCGCCCTTCGCGCCTGAAGCGGGAGAGCCGGCGATTTCGGCGTTTTATCTCGCCTCGCAAAGCCTGTATGAATTTGTGCGCGCAAACTGTGCGCGCCCGGCCTTTCATCTGCCCCTCAAGCCGGTTCTGGCGGGTTACGGCATTGGCGCGCGCGGGCGCAACAGCCTGATTTCGATAGAAGGTATGGGCACGTATTTTGCGGTCGAAGCGGCATGGAGCGATGAAGACGCCCCGCCCCGTGCCTGGACGGAGACGCCGCCTCTGGCCGAAGCGTGCCGGGACTGCGACCGCTGCCTGCGCGCCTGCCCTGCCGGAGCCCTGGATGGCGCGGGGTATGTGGACACAACCCGCTGCCTGCGCGCGCTGGCGGCGAAGAACGCTCCGCCCATGCCCGAGCCGGCCATGGCCATGACCGGCGCAAGCCTTTGGGGATGCGACCTGTGCCAGGCGGCCTGCCCGCGAAACGCCGGCGTTGCCCCCGTGCCCATGCCGGAGAAGGTGCGCGACGCGGTTTCCCTTGAGCGCCTGCTGGCGGGAGACACGCGCGCCTTGGCCCCGCTGATTGGCACAAACTACGCGCGCAAAGCGCGCATGCGCATCCGGGCCTGTTTGGTTGCCGCCTGTCTGCAAAAGCGAGAATACCTTCCCGACATCCGCGCCCTTGCGGCCGATCCGCTGGTCGGGCCTTACGCCCGTTGGGCGGCGCGACAGCTGGAGGAAGTCGGCTAGACCAGTTTGATAATTTTTACTTTCAAGCCCTGAAAACACTGCGTTTTCGGGCTTTTTCTTTTTGTTCGCCCGATTTACGGCGCACGCGCCCTTCCTCTTAAGCAGACGCGCCCCGACAGATATGCAGGGGAATGCAGCGCCTTCCGGAAAACTTTTCACGCAGTATGCCGAATCAAAATAATTTTATTCAAATTATGGCGTATTAATCTTGAGCACATGGAATGTTCGATTAAAATTTACGTGGGGGGGGGTACAATATTGGCAAGAAATAGAAATGGAGGGGTTGGGTATGCGGGCAATGGGAAACTGAGCCGGAACAAGAGCGCGCCGTCGGTTGTTGGCATGCGTTCAAGAAAGTTGTGAATGGTCTAAGGACGGGGGCGGTTTCAAATCGCCCCTGAATTGCAGGAGGAAGGAAAATGAAGAAATTTGCCGCCGCTCTGTTGGCTTTTGCGCTGTTGATAAGCGGCGCTGTGGTTTGGGCAGAATCCGAAACGACAACAGATACGGGTATTTGGGAAAAGCGCGCCTATGTGGATGAATTCGATTTGCCGACCGACGAATACTATATCAGCAACAAGGAAC